>JBAQEN010000679.1:0-8639 GCA_049286765.1 Methylococcaceae bacterium | reverse complement strand
CAACCGGTTGAAATGTTAATACCAGAGCGCTTTCGCAGTGCGCATATTGGTTTCCGCCAAGCGTACCTTGCCGCCCCCGTGTCCAGGTCAATGGGAGTGGGTCGAGACCTCTACGGGTTGCGCAAAGACGGAACTGAATTTTCCGTGGAAATAGGCCTGAGTCTTATCGATGACCCTGAAGAAACAATAATACTGAGCTCAATTGTCGACATCACCCAGCGCAAGAAAGTCGAATCGGCGTTGAAAGAAAGTGAAGAACGTTTCAGGCAAATGGCGGAAATGACCGGCGAGTGGTTATGGGAGCAAGACCCGCTTGGATACTATATCTACTGTAGTACCGCCGTTAATCAAATTCTGGGTTTTAGTCAGGATGAAGTCATTGGAAAACATTATACTGAATTCTTAACTCCCCAGGCTAAAGCTGAGCAGCAGGGTTATGCGACCAGCCACCAGCCTTTTTATGCGTTGACTAATCATTATCGGCATAGAGACGGCAAACCGGTTCTAACCGAATCGACCGGATTGCCTATAATCGATGCAGAAGGGAAATTGCTTAAATGGCGCGGCGTTGATCGGGACATTACTGTCAGAAAGCATTTTCAGGACGCCCTCATAGAAAGTGAACAACGCACACGGCTTATTATTGAAAGCTCCTTAAGCGCCATCGTGATTATGGACTCATACGGACTCATTACCGATTGGAATCATCAGGCTGAAAAAATATTCGGCTGGTCACGAAATGAAGCCATCGGCCAGCTTCTTGCCGATTTAATTATCCCACTACGGTATCGCAAAACTCACCGTCAGGGATTACAACATTTCCTGCACACTGGCATTGGCCCCATATTAAATCAAGTAATTGAACATGTCGCTATTCGTCGTGATGGATCTGAGTTTCCTGTTGAACTCAGTGTGTCCCCTTTAAAACTGGGCAACGCTTATATATTTAGCGGCTTTATTCACGAAATCACTGCTAGAAAAGCGGCTGAGCAGAAGATTCGTCAGGCGGAGGTCAATCTGGCAATTGCCCAAAGTGAAATCAAGATTGCGCAACGGATTCAAGCCTCCTTGTCGCCATCAGCTCCGATAAGATCAAATCATTTTGAAGTAACCGGCTATTGTTTGCCCGCCGCACAGGTTGGCGGTGACTATTTTGATTATTTTTTTCGCAGTGAAGATCAACTGGATATGATTATTGCCGATGTCTCTGGACATTCTATTGGTCCAGCCCTGTTTATGGTTGAAACACGTAGCGCCATTCGAACACAGGCAAACCGATTGGGAACACCTTCAGAAACACTGGGTGTACTCAATAATTTTTTGTTTGAAGATTTGGATAATGCGGACTACTTCATCACCTTGTTTTATTTGCAATATAACACCAGCACTCATCAATTAAGTTTTGCGAATGCAGGGCACCCACCGCCGCTGTTACTCAGCCCATTCAAAAGTGAATGCAGGCAACTGGACGCTGATGGTATGATTTTAGGGGTACGCAAAAATCTTGTTTTTGAAGAGAAAACCACAACACTTGCAAGCGGTGATTTAATCCTTCTGTATACCGACGGATTAACTGAAGCAGAAAGCCCAGATGGTGATTTTTTTGGCATAGAACGCGTCAGCGATATTTTCATTCAATATGCGGGGCAGCCACCAGAAAGAATCATTGATGCCCTGCTAAAAAACCTGAAACAATTTAGCCAAAGAGAATCCTTTAATGATGATATTACGCTGATGGTTTTTAGGCGGGGTTAGTTGTTGACGAGGTTTACAGTTAAGTGGTAACTGGCCCGATGAATATCGATTTTTTAATTATTGGCCAGGGACTGGCAGGCAGCTTACTGGCATGGGAGCTCATTCAGCGGGAATGCAAGGTCGTCATTGTTGATAATGGCAGAGAAAATGCCTCGCAGGTTGCCGCCGGACTCATTAATCCAATCACTGGGATGCGTTTCGTAAAAACCACCGATGTAGACAAGTTTTTGCCCGCGGCAAAACAAAGTTACTCGCGCTTGGCTGGTTTCTTTCAGCAAATCTTTTATATTGAAAAACCAAAGCTGCGACTTTTTCGAAGTGATAAGGAATTAATACACTGTATCAAAAAACATGACAACCTTGATTATCAAGATTACCTAAGCGCAATAGCACCGCCAGAAGAGACGATCGACAATCTTGCAACGCCTTTCGGATTTCTACTGCAAAAACAAACTGGCTATTTATTAACCAGACCTTTATTAAGTTGTTTAAAAGATTTTTTTATTGCCAGAGGGTGTTACCGGCTAGCCGATTTTGATTATCGAGACATTCAAATAAATTCCGTTTTACGCTGGCAGGATATTTCCCCAAAACAGATAATTTTCTGCGAAGGCCACCATGCCACAAATAATTGCTGGTTTTCCTGGCTGCCTTTTCAACCCGTAAAAGGGGAAATTTTAACGTTGGAACATCAAACCAAATTGCCCGATAAAATCCTTAATTACGGCAACTGGTTAATTCCTCTCAACAGCCATCATATCCGTATCGGCGCAACATTCGACCGGGAAAACCTGAATACCCGGCCTACCAAGCAAGGTAAAATTGATTTACTCAACGCGCTAAGACCGATCTCAGCCAATTTACTGGGAGGAGCAACACTGATTAGTCATCAAGCCAATATCAGGCCTTGCACATTGGATAAACAGCCGTTTATCGGCCGTCATCCGCAATGGCTGCAACTCGCTATTTTTAACGGCTTCGGCGCTAAGGGCAGTTTACAGATACCCTGGTATAGCCGGCATTTCGCTGATGTTTTATTAGACAACGCTCCTTTGCTTTCCAATATTCGACGTCATTATGCAACGCATTTCACTGGTTAATATGGCTCATAATGTTATCAGAAATAGACTTCATCCTGGCGATATTGCCATTGATGCGACGGCAGGCAACGGTCACGATACCGTGTTTCTTCTCGGACAAGTCAGTCCAACTGGTAGAGTCTTCGGGTTTGATATACAACAGGCAGCTATAGATTCAACATGGGCCAAAGTAGAATTTTGTTTCGGGACTGGCAAAAGTGGGCTTAGCAATGCTCCACTAAGACCCGAATGCCTGACTCTAATTCAAGCCAGTCATGCAGACATGGCCGAAAAAATTCCGACGAACTATCACGGAAAAATCAACGCGATAATGTTTAACCTGGGTTATTTGCCAGGTAGTGATAAAAGCATTATCACCCGGACGGAATCAACATTGTCGGCATTGGCTATCGCCAGTCGAATGTTATCAAGCAAGGGCATTATCACCATTATGGCTTACCCCGGCCATCATGGCGGCGATCAGGAAACAAGTGAAGTTAAAAACTGGTGTAAACAGCTGGATAAAGAACAATTTAGTGTCAGCATTTTTTACAGTACAGAAAATAAAGTGTCGGCGCCCAGGCTTTATGTGCTTGACAAGTTACTGTAAACTTAGTGGACATGAAAATTCGGCATTCATGAACCGCAAAATCAACCATACTTAATGGGTAATTTTTATTCACTCATACAAAAGGCGGCAAGATATGACGCAACTCAGGGTTTCAATTACAAGTAGACTGGTTTTAATAGCCTTCGCTATTTTAACCGCAGGACCGGCAATTGCAGACAAACCGTCATGGGCAGGCGGCGGCAAACCAGAAAAACAGCAGCAGAAAGGAAAACAAGAGAAACAACAGCAGAAAGGAAAACAAGAGAAACAACAGCAGAAGGGAAAGCAAGAAAAACAACAGCAGAAAGAGCAGCACTACAATCGCGACGACCGGCAAGGCAATTTCGACGACAAAGGCCATTATGATCGAGATAGAGCCCATTATAGCGGCGGCAGGTATTTTATCGACCAGCAGCGATCTGTCATCCATGACTACTATGTCAATGAATATCGGACTGGCCGTTGTCCTCCGGGCTTAGCCAAAAAAGCTAATGGTTGTTTGCCGCCGGGGCAGGCGAAAAAATGGGTCATAGGACGCCCCTTGCCAAGGGATGTGGTTTTCTACGATTTACCTCCGGCATTGATGAGCAACTTTGGGCCGCCGCCTCCCGGGTATCGTTTTGTACGCGTGGCATCCGATATTTTAATGATTGCCATCGGGAGTGGAATGGTGATGGATGCGATTAACGATTTGGGCGGGTATTAAATACAGGCTAAAAATGCGGTTTTATTCTGCTATTCAGCCTACGATGTGGTACATATTGAGTACGATGGTGTGTGGTATCCTGGCTGCTTCAGGGCAAAGCCCCCAGCAGAATTACAATTAGTTTATGGTGCTACTTCCTATTTTCGCTTTCAGCAGCATAAACAGATTTTTTATCATGTTGACTTCCTGTATCAAGAAAGTGGAACGGGTTAGTGATTCTACTAAACATTAACGAGCGTTACCGTTAGACAGAAATGTTTTGAATTTTTGGTTACCGTTATTCAACAAAATCATATACCTTGTATTTTTCAACCAAAGGTTTCAGCACTTCGTGAACGATTTTGTGATGCTCGGGGGTTTTTAAATAATTTTCCAGCGCCTGTTTGCTTTCGAAAGTGCTGGATATACCGATATCGTAGCTGTCGTCAACGGCGTGCTTGGGTTTGTCGCGGTTAATTGCCGTAGCAGTGCCGATGTTTTAGCTCAGTACGCCCGGAATTATTAATTGGGTCAGCTACGCAGGCAGAAATGGATCGCTGGAGGTCTGTCATCGGCAATTTGTCTGGAAAGAATGCTGCTTTACCTTTTGGAAAATTCAATTTCATTGACAATATTTATTTTAAAAGAACTGCACGCTATAAAATCGCAAAAGGCACTATCAATAATATTTAGATCCGCAAATTCTTGCAAGCTGAAACCAGGATCAATCATTGCAGACTTAACAAGGATAAGCTCCTTAGCTGAAAGTATTCCGCTTAGCCAGGCTGCCAGACTGTCTGATGTAATATCCCACGTCGCCTGAATACCGGCATTATTGAGTTCAGTAATATCAGGCGACCATATAACGATTTTTTGTTGATTTAACTGTTGGTATATGTCAGTTAGTGAACTTGCAATCACAAATTGACTTTTAAGCCCTTTAAATAATAAGGCCATTTGTTGCATGGCTAAAATCGCCATCCTGTGCGCCGTTTGATCATCAAACTGCCAGTGTTGTTGCGTCAATCTGACTTGATCGGCAAAAGCGCCGCCGCCTGGAACAATAACCACATCTCCACGCAGGTAGTTTTTTTCTACACTATTCAGGCATTTAATCAAAGCATCTGATTTAGCGAGACTACCGCCAAGCTTAACAACAATCATTGCCTAGCAAATTGTTGCAGTAGATCAAGCATGGCCGCTGCCTTATCAAAACATTCCTGATATTCCTCTTCAACCACTGAATCATTGACGATACCGCCACCCGCCCAGAAACGGATTGTATTGTTTGAGTGCACCAGTGTCCTGATGGCTATATTGCTGTCCATGTTGCCGTTAAAACCCATATAACCAATGGTGCCGCAATAAATTCCCCGCCTGTTGGGTTCAAGTTCTTCAATGATTTCCATGGCGCGAATTTTGGGAGCGCCGGTAATTGAGCCGCCCGGAAAACAGCTTTTCAACAAGTCCATTGAATACTGATTTTCGGCTAATATGCCGGTTACGGTACTGACTAAATGATGGACGGTGGCGTAACTTTCTATAGCAAATAGCTTCGGTACTTTTACTGAACCCTTTTTGCAGGTTTTACTTATATCATTACGCAATAAATCAACAATCATCAGATTTTCCGCACGGTCTTTTGTGCTGTTTATCAGTTGTTTTATCTGCTGCAGGTCATCAGCCTCGTTCTGTCTTCTGGGTCGTGTACCTTTAATGGGTTTGGTTTCAACAATACCATTGGTAAGCTTCAAAAAACGCTCCGGGGATGAGCTTAAGATTTGAACTTCGGGTAAATTAAGATAGCAACTGAACGGCGCGGCGTTCAATTTACGCAATGACTGATAAGCCGTCCAGGGATCACCCTTACAATTAGCGGCAAAGCGTTGTGCCAAATTCACCTGATAACAATCGCCTTCCTTCAGGTATTGTTTAATCCGGTTAAAGGCTTCGATATAGAAAGCCTTGTCCATATTGGAGCTAATTGCACTAACGATTTTAAAAGTTTCATGCTCTTGCGGTTCAGGTAATTGACTAAATTTGGCAATCAAGGCTGAGCGTTTTTGTTCATCAAAAAATCCTGTCAAATAACTTTTTTGCTGCTGATGGTCGACAATGACCGCCCATTCATAAATACCTATAGCCATTTCAGCAATATGTTCTGCATCTTCGGCAATGACCGGCAAAGTCTCCAGTCTACGTGCCAAATCATAAGAAAAATAGCCGATTGCTCCGCCATTGAAAGGTAAATCATCAAAGCCAGTGAAATCAGATACGAGCTGTTGTTTAACTAATTCAAACGGGTCAGCGCTGGATTTTATCGTCAAACCGTTACGGGTGATCTCGGTATTATCAGCGTGTGTGACTAGAGTGCACACGGGATCTGCGGCGATAATATCGTATCGGCCCTGGTTGCTGGAAGGGTAGCCACTATCCAGAAAAACTGACCAAGGTTTATCTGCAATCATGGAAAAGAGAGCTGCACTATCGGCGAAATAGGGCAGCGAAAAAGTAAGTTGTTTGGGTGGCGACATTAAAAATTGTCTGGTTGTATAAACGAATTAACACAAGTAGTGGCTATACAGCCGCAAGAAAAACGGTTTCCAAGTAACATGCAAAAATGAGTTTTACCCTCGAAACCCTGATTCCTCTTCCTAAGCAATCCAGCGAGGCTCTCCTGAGCATAGCCGAAGGGATCTGGAGAGCTTGGTTCATAGGATGAATTCTCCTGAATTATTGTATGCACGTTCCTACATATTTATTATTTTGTCTACCATTTTGCCGCCCATATAAAGCCAGTAAGTGTTCATAATTCGTAATTCGCGTTGCTGTCGTGCTTTAAGGTGCTTGTCTTGATTTTATCAAAGAGTTAGGTTCTATTATTGGCTAACAAACATAAGTAATTGATAGCAGTCATTTAACATTGCTAAGATAACCAATACAAATGACAGGGTTACTCCGTTGTTTTAAACGAAACATAGCCTCAAAAATATTATATTTTATACTCTGGGAGTTTACGTTTATGGAATTAATAGATGAAGAAAAAAGAAAACCGCGCGCCCTTCTAGCTCTTCATGGTGAAAAATATGGGGTGGTAGATTAATGAAATCCTTAACTTTGTGGAGTACGGCAATAACAGTAGCATATTACAGATCACTATACCAGATTCTGAATCGGCTGGTTGTCGCTTCTTAGCGTGTTACCGCGCAGATCAGCGACAGTGCTGTTCGCCACCCCATAGACATTTATGTTTTTTTTAATAGTGCCGGTATAATTTTCATGAAGATGACCATGAACAATGTTTTTCACTCCCATTGCCATCGCTAATTCATCAATTGCCTTAAAGCCATGCCGATGAGACCCGGGCGCTTCATGTGTCACCAAAATATCCGCTTTCAGTGTTTTTAATATCTCAAATTCGTCATACCAAATCGCCGATTTGTATTTTAATGACATACCGGAACGTTTGCTGTAAGCAGACTGATGATATAGATAGTGCTTTTTCCCCATCCATTTTGGCGGCTGGGGTGGATACCATACTCTGCCCAGAAAAATACCACCTAAACCGGCAATTCTAAGACCTGCTATTTCAGTTACTTTCAAGTGTAAATCCCTGTCAGAAAAGGCAGAATGAAACAGGTTATTATATTTTTCAGGTGATTCAAAATCATGATTTCCAGCAATCCACCAGATTTCGGTTAAGCTGGCAATTTCCTGTAAACAAATTTCCAACGGCGTTTCCAGATCATAATCACCCAGTAAAATGACAGCTTCCGGTTGATATTCATGCACAGCGGCAATCAATGGCTTGAAATTTCCGTGCGGATCACCGGCAAATAAAATTCTGTTATGTGGGCTCATGTATTATCTCTTTTCCCTTTATCGGCCGAGGCCTGACCTGGCGATATATAACATGACGAAGCAAACCTTAGCATATGATTTGGTTTAGGTGCGTTGAAGCCTTCAAACAATGCTTATTGAGATGGAGCAAGAGGAGTCTTTTAGTATTACACCAGTTCTCTGGCTTTATTAAAAGCTTCTCTGAAATCGAGATATAAAGGTTTATCAGTTTCCAGCATTAACCTTAACATTTCATTTTGCAGTTGATATTTAACATTACCAACCGCTAAAGCGCCAACGCCTACTGCGCCTTGAGCATTGATGGCATGAATTAATGGCGCACCTGAATCATTACGCTTGATACCTTCTATACCCAGCGGCGGTACGGCATTAACATCACCCGCCACTTTCAGTTGTTTTGCTTCTTTCAGAACTGTAGCGCTTAACACCTGAACACCTGCTTTGGCGGTGCAAAAGATAATATCAGCAGTTGCTGTCAATTGAACTTTATCAGCTTCTGATTTTGCACAGGCGCCTTTAAGAGTGCAACCAAACCGGCGATTGTAAGCGTGAGCAACATCCGAGGCGGTATCCATTGATAAATGATCAACTAATGCTGTAGCAGCGCCGGCTAAGGAAGCGATAACCCCGGTAGCGATACCAACAGGAC
>JBAQEN010000678.1:0-1987 GCA_049286765.1 Methylococcaceae bacterium | reverse complement strand
TACTTTACTAACACAATAATAATCTGATTGTAGTACATGAGCTTTTGAGACTGTGAATGAATTAACTCCTGCCTCAATGAAAAACAAATACTTACGAAACGCAAAAAATTACTGTTCGTGATTTTTTAGAATTCTTTCACAGTCTCTATTCTTCCATTACGCTCATCAATCACTAAATTTCAATCTTAAAATAACCCCAACTGCAACTGCGCCACTTCCGACATCATTTCCCGTGACCAGGGCGGGTCAAGAACTACCTCAACATCAACACTGGCGACACCCGGCAGGGCACGGATACATTTTTCCACATCGCTCTGAATAACCGGCCCCATGCCACAACCAGGCGCGGTCAATGTCATCATGATATGGACTTCATTTTTACCCTCACCTACAGGCTTTACATTGCAGTGATAAACCAGACCAAGGTCAACAATATTTACCGGGATTTCCGGATCATAAACTGTTTTCATGACTTCCCAACAATTTTTTTCAACCGCTTCAGGGCTGGTCTCTGATACCAGAGTATGTAGTTGGTGTTGTTCTCTACCCAAGGCATCCGCATCGGCACCGGCTATACGCACCATATGACCAAACTCTGTGAAAACGGTATAATTATTACCCAAAGATTGATGAATCGTCACTTGTTCCCCTTTGCTTAAGATTCCTGGAGTGCCGTCAGGAATGGTGACAATGTTGACATCTCTGGTTAAAACATAGCTATCTCGTTCTGTCATAATAATTAATTATAAATAAAAAGTACGTGCATCAATGGCCTGCCCGGTTACGCCAATACTTTGGGGGCCAAATAAATACAGGTAAACAGGTGCTAATTCTTCCATTGCAGGCAATTTAGACTTATCTTCAGCCGGAAAGGCGCGCTTTCTTAATGGAGAATCAACAGCTCCTGGAATCATCGTATTGACCCTGATTTTGTTAGATGATTCAAGCTCTTCAGCCAGTATTTTTGCCAAACCTTCCAGCGCTATTTTGGATACACCATAAGCGCCTGTATAGGCCTGGGCTTTTCTGGCTGAGGAATCAGAGGTGAATACGATAGATGCGTGTTGGCTTTTTTGCAGCACCGGCAACAAAACCCGGCTCAATATAAAAGGTGCGTTCAGATTGACATTTAAGGTATGCCCCCAATCCTTCGTGCTAAATTGGGAAATTGGTGTAAATGAACTAAATTCCACTGCTGAGTGTAATAACCCTTGCAATGAGCCATATTTTTCATCAATTCTGTTTGCCAATTCCTGATACTCATTTTCATTGGCTCCGGCCAGATCAAATGGATAAATAATGGGTTCTGGAGCCTTTGCCGCCACTATAGTATCGTAAACAGCTTCCAGTTTGGCGATGCTTTTATCCAGCAAGATGATATGCGCGCCGTTTTTGGCTAAAGTCAATGCGGCTGTGCTACCCAGACCGCCGCCTGCACCGGTTATTAAAATAACGTAATTTTTTAATGACATAAGGCTGAGGTTATCCAGGTTGCTAGTTGTCCGGGAGACTCTATCAGAGCATCAGCGCCCCATGTTTCTGGTTTGTCACCGGGTTTCAGATAGCCGTAAAGTGCAGCCAGTGTTTTCATACGAGCATTTTTCCCGGCGGTAATATCATGAATGGCATCGCCAATATAAACACATTCCTGTGGCTTTACCGCTGCCTGTTTGCAGGCTGCCAGCATAGGCTCAACATGCGGCTTAGGATTTGCTGTGGTATCGCCACTGATGATGCAAGCAGCTCGATCGGTGAGCTTCAGAGCATCCATTAACGGGTTGGTAAAACGTTCCCGTTTATTGGTGACTACACCCCATTTCAGTCCATGTGCTTCAATGGCATCAAGCGTTTCTGACATACCTTCGAAAAAAACCGTATGTTCGGCAATATTGGTTTGATAAAGATCAAGCATGGTTTCCAGTATGGCTGCATTAAGCTCTTCCGATATGGATTGATTCAGGCTTTCGTTAATCATTGCAGTGGCGCC
>JBAQEN010000677.1:0-2037 GCA_049286765.1 Methylococcaceae bacterium | reverse complement strand
GTTGTGCGCCGCGGCCGGAGCAGGACGAACGCGGGCCGCCGAAGGCAATAACCGCCAGGAAAATTTTTCGCCGCTGAAATCGGATGGACCCCATTTCAGCTTTCGCGAAAAATCCTGGCGCGCTTGTCGTGGCTGGCGATACGCCTAGCAACTCCGCAATCTCTTTCTGGTTTTCCCCTGCTTTATTTAATATCTCAATCTGGTATCTTTGTAACTGGCTTAGCTGTTTATAGCTTCTCATACGCTTTCTCGTCTTTGGTCGGATTGAAAAAGCGTGAAACTATAGCTGCTAGCCTTCTTCAAGTCCGATAATTATCGATTGCACTTATGAGTTGAATGTAAGACCCCCTTTTATAAGGTAATGCCATCTTGAACATCCCGAATATCTCTGGATAAATCAATCATATATAAGATACACGTACCCCGTCTGGCCTATGATTTTAAAACGCTGCGCAACCTGATGGCTAAGGCTTCACCATCACGGTCGGGCGATTATCTTGCAGGCGTAGCAGCCGTTAATAACCTTGAACGGGTCGCCGCACAGTGGGTGCTTGCCGATGTGCCGTTAAAACAGTTTCTAAATGAAGCACTGGTGCCTTATGAGCTGGATGAAGTCACACGCTTGATAATTGACGAGCATGATAGTGCCGCTTTTACGACCATTAGTCATCTGACAGTAGGCGATTTTCGCAACTGGTTATTGTCTGAGCACGCGACAACAGATGTGCTATCAGCTATCTCTCCAGGCTTGACTCCGGAAATGGTAGCCGCGGTTTCCAAGATTATGCGTATCCAGGATTTGATTCTGGTTGCTAAAAAATGCCGTGTAATTACCCGCTTCCGGAATACTATTGGCCTGGAAAACCGCTTTTCCACTCGTTTGCAACCCAATCATCCTACCGATAATCCAGCCGGTATTGCCGCCAGTCTGCTGGATGGCTTGCTGTATGGATGCGGCGATGCCGTTATCGGCATTAACCCTGCTTCTGACAATCTTGAGGCAACCTTGCGGTTGCTGCATATGCTACATGATGTTATCGAACGTTATCAAATACCAACGCAATCCTGTGTGCTGGCGCATGTGACCACGATGTTGAAAGCCATCGAACAGGGCGCACCTGTTGATTTGGTTTTTCAATCCATTGCGGGGACTCAAAAAGCCAATAACAGCTTTGGCATCAACCTGAATTTATTACAGGAAGCCAGGATAGCCGCACTGGAACTGGGGCGCGGCACACTGGGCAATAACTGCATGTATTTTGAAACCGGACAAGGCAGTGCGCTATCGGCCAATGCCCATGAAGGACTCGATCAGCAAACCTGTGAAGTCAGAGCTTATGCTGTCGCACGTAAATTTAAACCGCTGCTGGTCAATACGGTGGTCGGTTTTATCGGCCCGGAATATCTTTACGATGGCAAGCAGATTATCCGTGCCGGTCTGGAAGATCATTTCTGCGGCAAATTACTGGGCCTGCCTATGGGGTGTGATGTTTGCTACACCAACCATGCTGAAGCCGATCAGGATGATATGGATATGCTACTCACTCAATTTGCCGTTGCCGGCGGCACGTTTATCATGGGCGTTCCCGGTGCAGATGATGTGATGCTCAATTATCAATCCACGTCTTTCCATGATGCGCTGTATCTGCGCCAGGTTTTAGGCCTGAGACCCGCACCCGAGTTTGAACAATGGCTGCAACAACACCGGATTTTCAATGCTGACAATCAATTGCAGCCACGGACGGAGATACCAGCCTTATTTAAACAGTCTTTGCAAAAACTGAAACTGAGTGAGTACGGAGATGAGCAACCATAGCGAACCGACGATTGTCCAAGACCCATGGTAAAGCCTGAAACAATTCACCCCCGCACGTATCGCGTTAGGGCGAGCGGGAATGAGCCTGCCGACCCGTGCCTGTCTGGATTTTCAGTTAGCGCATGCGTTGGCCCGCGATGCTGTCAATATACCGCTGGATTTTGCAGGACTCGAACAACGCTTAAATTTGCAGGGCTATCAAACGCTAACCTTGCAATCCC
>JBAQEN010000676.1:0-10844 GCA_049286765.1 Methylococcaceae bacterium | reverse complement strand
GTTAGGGAGTGTGAAACTCTTGCAGCTTCTGGAAACGGTATCGTACTTGCTGAAAAGATTTTTCAGTCCATGGCGAGTTTGTTTAGGCAAAAACATGCATTCGATGTTCTTCTCATTTATCTGCCTCCAACATGGAAAACTTGTTTTGAGTATGAGGACTTTAATCTTCATAATTGGATCAAGGCGAAATTCGCACCACTTGGCATACCAATCCAGATAATCAATAACACAGCTTTTTCCCGAAAATGCCGCGCTAATGTAATGTGGGGTATCAGTGTTGCACTTTATGCGAAAGCTGGCGGAATCCCTTGGAAACTTGCCGATTGGGACAAGGATGAAGCCTATATCGGTCTAAGCTTTGCCATTAAGAAACATGGGGATGGAAATGATTACACTACTTGTTGCAGCCAGGTCTTTGATCCAGACGGTACCGGTTTTCAGTTTGTTGCCTATGATACCCGAGAATTCACCACCGACCGAAAAGGTAATCCTTATCTTAGCTATCAAGAAATGCAGTCTGTTTTGTCCAAGAGCTTGCACTTGTATCAGAACAGTCATAACGGACGTATGCCACGAAAGATTTTCGTCCATCAGACAACGCATTTTACCGAAGCGGAGAGACAGGGAGCGTTCGATGCTTTTGGCAGCAAGACTGAAATTGAGCTTGTCCAGATTATACAGAGTACAAACTGGTATGGCCTTAAAGTCGATGGTCCGCGAGAATCAATTCAAAAACCTGGACCTGCCTTCTATCCGGTGGCTCGCGGTCTATATCAACCAATGACCGGGTCGGAATGCCTGCTCTGGACGCAAGGTAGCGTGACTGGGATCAACCAGCAGCGGGCGAATCAGCCGGTTTTTAAAGAGGCTGCGCTCAAACCGCTTCCCAGCCCCATAATGTTGCGGCGTTTTTCCGGTGCCGGAGGATGGCACGACACCTGTTCGAGCATCCTCGCTCTGACGAAAGTAGACTGGAACAACAACACACTCTACAAGACTCTTCCCGTTACACTTGTGTATTCGCAGGTCTTTGCTGGTATCGTAAAACAGACACCGGATATTGTGAACGAGATATATGACTACCGGTTCTTTATGTAACCCGCGAACATAGCTCGTAGGTTGGGTTAGCGATAGCGTAACCCAACATTTACCGCCTTAATGTGTTGGGTTACGGCTATCGCCTAACTCAACCTACATAATGCTCTATTGATTTATTGAAATTCCAGATACATGCGACAGTTAGGATTATAAATGCGAGACGCTATCAATAATGGTTAAAGTGCAGTCCGGCGACGAACTGATTTTCAGAGTCGCTCTTCCAGTCCCCATTTATCGTTTATTCGATTATCTTGCTCCGGATAATGTCGAGCTGGATAACATTAAGCCAGGTGTGCGTCTGGAAGTGCCTTTCGGAAACGGTAAAAAAATTGCGTTTCTGCTTGAAATTGCAGGGCATAGCGAACTGGATATCAGTAAATTAAAACGGGTAGTACGGATTCTGGATCACAAGCCGTTACTGTCGGCTAAAGACTTGCGGCTGTTGAAGTGGGCCAGCAACTATTATCATCATCCCCTGGGCGAAGTGATTAGCGCTGCATTTCCTGCGGCACTGCGGCAGGGAAAGTCAGTTGTCGTTCAAACAGAAAAGCGCTATGCGCTGACTGACTTGGGCAAAGTGACTCCTGGTGACCTATTGCAACGAACACCCAAACAGAAAAGCGTGCTGGAAAAATTTCAATGCTGCCCGGCGAGCCTGTCAGAAGCCGAGCTCTCGACGTGGAATGACAACTGGCGGCCCGCGGTAAAACAGTTAATCGCCAGGCAATTGCTACAGATTGAATTTAGCGATGGCAAAATGAATACTCCTGAAACGTTAGTCAGAAATAATGCCTTGCAATGTAATCCACAGCAGCAATCAGCGATAGATGCGGTTTGTGATGGTTTGGGTCAGTTTGGGGTTTTTTTACTGGAGGGGGTTACCGGTAGCGGCAAAACAGAAGTGTATCTACAGATTATTCGTTCTGTATTGGAACGTGGGCAGCAGGTTTTGGTACTGGTGCCGGAGATAACGCTGACGCCGCAGCTTGAAGATCGATTCAGGCAGCGGTTTGCTGTAAGTATTGCCATATCGCACTCCAAGCTGACCGACAAACAGCGGCAAACTGCCTGGCTCCAAATGCAAAAAGGCGAATGTTCTATTTTGCTGGGTACACGCTCAGCCTTGTTTACGCCGTTAAAAAATCCGGGATTGATTATTCTTGACGAAGAGCATGATGCCTCATTCAAACAACAGGAAGGTTTTCGTTTTTCCGCCCGGGATATTGCAGTCGTGCGTAGCAAGCTGTTACATATTCCGGTTATATTGGGTTCCGCTACGCCGTCTCTGGAAAGTCTGCATAACGTTGATAAGCAGCGTTATCAGTTGCTGCATTTGCCGGATCGGGCTGGAAACGCAATAGAACCAGTTCTGCAGTTGATGGATATCAGAAACAAAAGAATGCAGGAGGGTTTATCAGAAGCGCTGGTTGAAGAAATACGCCTTACCCTGGCAAGAAATGAACAGGTATTACTGTTCCTGAACCGGCGTGGTTTCGCGCCTACGTTAATTTGCCACGGCTGTGGGTGGGTTGCGCGCTGCCAGCGTTGCGATGCAAATCAGGTGATTCATTTTGATGAAGAACGCTTGCGTTGCCATCATTGCGGTAAGGAACAACGCCTGATTAATCAGTGTCCTGCCTGTAAAACTGGCGAATTGACACCGTTGGGATTAGGCACCGAACGGGTTGAAAAAGTCCTGGCCGAATTATTTGCAGATAAAGTAATCGTTCGTCTGGACCGTGATTCTACTCAGCGCAAGGGTTCACTGGAAAACTATTTGCAGCTAATAAATCAGGGTGAAGTGGATATTATTCTGGGTACGCAAATGCTGGCGAAGGGTCATCACTTTCCTAATGTGACTCTGGTGGCGATTCTTGACGTTGACAGCGGACTGTTCAGCATTGATTTTCACGCGCCCGAGAAACTGGCGCAAATGATTGTACAGGTTTCAGGCCGTGCCGGACGTGCGGAAAAACCCGGCAAAGTCATCATGCAGACCCGGCAGCCTGAGCATCCTTTATTAACAACCTTGATCCAGCAAGGTTATCGCAATTTTGCCAAAACGGCATTGGCTGAGCGTAAAGAAGCATTATTACCGCCGTTTAGTTATCAGGCATTATTACGCGTACAGGCTACGGATATAGATACTCCGCAACTTTTTTTTCAGGCGGTCACCGCGTTGGCGCAGGAACTCAATGCCGGTCACACCCAGATTTTGGGTCCGGTATCCGCACCCATGGCTAGACGAGCAGGTCTTTACCGCTATCAGTTGCTGTTCCAAAATACCCGACGCCAGGAACTGCATGTTCTGCTCGATGCGTTAATTCCGGAAATAGCCAAACTCAAACAGGCAAAAAAAGTACGCTGGTCACTGGATGTTGATCCGACAGATTTGTATTGATCTCGTTTGAATGGATAATCGGCTAATTTTAATGGATAATGGGCGTCTATTTATCTGATCCAACTACGCAGTGAAGCAATGAAACAAAAAATAGAGCAACTGATGCTGCAAGCCATTGAAACACTCAAGGCAGAGGGTATTCCTGGTTTGGAAATCACTCCGCATATAACAATAGAGCGCACACGTGATGCACAACACGGCGACTTTGCGTCAAATCTGGCTTTAGTGCTGGCGAAACCGGCGAAAGTAAATCCGCGGCAATTGGCTGAAAAAATTATCGCCGCACTGCCTCAGCATGATGCAGTTACGAAAGTGGAACTGGCAGGGCCCGGGTTTATTAATTTTTTCATCAATCCAAACTCCCAGTATCAGGTTATCAAAAAAATCCATGACGAAGGCCGGGAATTTGGTTTAAGCAAGATAGGTGCAGGTAAAAAGGTTCAGGTTGAGTTTGTGTCAGCCAATCCAACAGGACCCTTGCATGTAGGGCACGGCCGAGGGGCTGCTTATGGTTCCGTGGTTGCTAATTTATTAGAGGCAGCCGGTTTCGATGTGCATAGAGAATATTATGTCAATGATGCCGGGCGGCAGATGGATATACTGGCTACCAGTATCTGGCTAAGATATCTGGAAGAATGCGGTGAGCTTGTGCATTTTCCCAGCAATGGTTATCGCGGCGACTATGTGCGGGAAATTGCCTGGGATATTCATAAAAGTGCGAACAATGGATACCACAGGCCGATGGAGTTAGTGTTGGAGAACATACCGGCAGATGAGCCGCAGGGCGGCGATAAAGAAGTGCATATTGATGCACTTATTGAGCGGGCGAAAACCCTGCTGGGGCCATCGCTATACCGGGATTTCTTCGAAATCGGACTGGGTAATATTCTGAATGATATCAAGATTGATTTGAAGGAGTTTGGTGTTGATTATCAGCAATGGTTTTCAGAACGTCAGTTAATGGATGATGGCTCTGTTGAGCAGGCACTCGAACGCTTACGTGTTGGCGGGCATCTTTATCAGCAAGATGGTGCGACCTGGTTTGCATCCAGCCAGTTAGGCGATGAAAAAGATCGGGTTGTAGTGCGTGAAAACGGCCAGTACACCTATTTTGCATCAGATATTGCCTACCATATGAACAAGCTGGATCGTGGGTTCCACCGGATTATTAATATTTGGGGCGCCGACCATCATGGCTACATACCCAGAGTCAGGGCAGCCATTCAAGCGCTGGGCGCTGATGAGTCAAAATTAAAGGTGTTGCTAGTACAATTTGCCGTTCTTTATCGTGGTGACGAAAGAGTGCAAATGTCGACCCGTTCAGGTGAATTTGTGACCTTGCGGCAATTGCGTAATGAGGTTGGCAAGGATGCAGCGCGCTTTTTTTATGTAATGCGTCGATCTGAACAGCACATGGATTTTGATTTGAAACTGGCGACGTCAAAATCCAATGAAAATCCGGTATTTTATGTCCAGTATGCGTACGCCAGAGTTTGTAGCGTATTGCGTCAACTGGATGAAAAAGGCTGGGAAAGAAATCTGTTGCTGGGTATGGACAGTCTGTCTAAATTGACTGAAGAACATGAAATTCAGTTGCTGGGAACATTGGCGCGGTATCCGGAAGTTCTTGAACGTGCGGCCTTGCAGTATGAACCCCATCTGTTAATCCATTATCTGCGTGATCTGGCGCATGAATTTCATACTTATTACAACGCCCATCAGTTTCTAGTTGAAGATGCCAGTATCCGCGATGCCAGATTGAATCTGGTGTGCGCGATAAAACAGGTATTGGCAAACGGCCTAGGGTTGTTGAATATCAATACACCTGAATCCATGTGATGACTAGAGATTACAAACCAAGAATTCAAGAACGAAAGGCTTTGGGGCGAGCCGCCGCACTACGCAGGCAACATTTCGACAGGGATAAAAGTACAGGTCTGTGGCGATGGATGCTGATTACGGCATTGATTATTGTGTTTGTCGTGTTTTTGGTTTATTTGAGTGCAGGGCCAAAACAAATACCGCAGACATCACAAGCGATGGCAGGAAAGACAGGAGCAGAAACAACAGCAGCAGCACTCAAAGAAGAAATTAAACCAGAACCCAAGCCGCCTCAGTTCGACTTTTATACTATTTTACCTGAAAAAGAAGTGGTGGTTCCCGAGTACGAAATTAAAACCCGCACGCGGGAAGAACAAGTTGGCAAGGCGAAAAACACGCATTATATTATGCAGGCGGGTTCATTTAAGTCATTCAAAGAAGCCGATCAGCTGAGGGCAAGGCTTGCTTTGATGGGCATAGAATCCAAGGTTCAGAAAGCGAAAGTGGGTAGCGTAAACTGGTATCGAGTAAAAATGGGGCCTTTTACCCAAACTGCCAGTGTAAATAGCATCAGGTCGCGGTTAAGAAAAAACGGTATAGATGTAATTATTACCGAAACGGGCGGTTAAAGAATGCTAACTAATTAACCTGGATGAAATGGAGTTATCGTAGAGACGCAAAATATTGCGTCTCTGCTGTCGCCCCCCAAACGTCCATTAAACCCCTTCTTCTTTATCATCATCAGACGCCATGTCAGAAATCTCTTTTAAGCGGGAGATAGCCTTAAAGTTGATGGTGTTTTCAGGATACAAACCTTCATTGTCGGCTTTACCTGCCGGTTGTCCGGTCAGCAATTCCAAAGTTTCATCGACGCTAGCTACTGCATAAACCGCAAACAGTCCTTGTGCAACGGCATCAATAACTTCCTGTTTCAACATCAAATTGCGTTTGTTCGCAGCCGGAATAATAGCGGCATGTAGCCCATTTAGTCCGCGAGCCTGACAAAGCCTGAAATAACCTTCAATTTTTTCATTGATTCCACCGACCGCTTGTACTTCGCCGTATTGATTAATAGAGCCGGTAACGGCAAAGGTTTGCTTGATCGGTGTTCGCGTGAGCGCTGAAATGAGGCAGCATAATTCAGCGAGTGAGGCGCTGTCGCCATCGATATAACCATAAGATTGTTCAATGGCAATACTGGCTGATATGGCGAAAGGAAATTGCTGAGCGTATGAATGCCCCAGATAGCCTGTTAAAATCATCACCCCTTTTGAGTGGATAGCCTGGCCCAATTCTGCTTCCCGCTCAATATCAACGATGCCTCTGGAACCCGGGGAAACTGTTGTAGTTATCCGTGCTGGCGCACCAAAGCTGCTGCCACCTATTTCCAGAACGGTTAATCCGTTGATTTTTCCAATGGCTTCGCCATCGGTATCAATAAGAATCGTGCCATCGAGCATTTCTTCGAGTATGGCCTGAGATAACCTGCCGTTACGGTATTCTCTGGCAGCCAAGGCTTGTGCAATATGGGGACTGTCGATTTCGCCGTACTGCTTCTGCTTACAAAGCAGATTGGCTTCAGCAATTATGTCCAGTGAATCCTTGATGTGGGCAGAAAAATGATGCTGATTTTCCGCCAATCGGCAACTGTGTTCAATCAAGCCTTTAATAGCGCCGCGCGTTAACGGTTTAGCGCCTGAATCTGCCGCTTGTTTAAACATTAACATCGCGAATTGCTGCATGGATTCATCGGTACGGGGAATGTAATTATCAAAGTCGGCAAGAATTCTGAACATTTCGTTAAATTCATTATCCAGTTCTTCCAGCAGATAATACATATCCCGCGAACCAACCAGAATCACTTTAACATTTAACGGGATTACTTCGGGCTTTAAGGTGATGGTATTGATGCCCAGTTCTGAATACGGCGACTCAATTTCAATGCGGCCTGATTGCAATGCCCGTTTAAGGCCCTCCCAGACAAAGGGATAGTTCAATAGTTTTTCTGCGTCGAGAATTAAATAACCGCCGTTAGCTTTATGCAATGAGCCAGCACAAATTTTCCGGTAATTGGTCACTAATGTGCCCTGATCGCTGATATATTCAATGCGGCCAAACAGGTTCTGATAAATGGGGTGCGGTTCATAAATGACCGGTGCTCCATTCTCCTGTTTGTTATCGACCAGAATATTGGGCGCGTATTGCTCGCATAGCATTAAGCGTTTTGCAGTGGTGTCTCGTGGTTCCAGTGTTCGCCCGGGCATCAGATAATCAGCTATCGTGTTGCCCAGATTTTTTTTGATTTCTGCCAAATAAGTGATGACATCATCAATATTCTGATAAGTATCATTCAATTCATTAAATAGAGGTTCTATCGCCAAACTGATGGTGTCATTATCAAGCTGCTTGATTTTTTCAACCATTGCCCTGCGCCACTGCGGCAATTCAAGTAATACGTCACTCAGGTATTCCTCCAGTTCTTCAACGTGTTGATGGAAGGCTTCCCGTTCAGGTTGCGGCAATAGGGTGAACTGCTCTTCATCGAGTGATTTATTATCACGTACAGGCGCAAATGTAATCGATTCGCTTTCCCTGAATAAGGCTATGTTAATGGTTTGAGCTTTCTTGGCAACAAGATCAATTGCATTGTTATAACTCTGGTTAAAATGACGTTCGATTGCAGATTTTTTTTGCTGATAAGCCGGGCTTTCAAAGGCTGCTGGAAAAGTTGCCAATAAATTATCTATCAACTTTTCGATATCCTTGCTGAACACTTGTCCAAATTCCGCAGGCAATTCAACAGCGACAGGTTCCCTGGAGTTGTCAAAATTATCAACATAAGCATAGGAGGACGGTGCAGGCAGGGTTTGGGCAAGGGCATATAGATGATTGGTTATCATTGTCAGCCGGCCCAATCCCGGTTCGCCCATGACAAAAATGTTATAGCCGGGATTGGGCATAGCAATACCAAACTCCAGTGCCGACTGCGCTCTAGGCTGCCCTAAGATACCGTTTTGCGATCTGGAGGCCGCAGAAAAATCAAAACCGGTTAAATCGACATTGAGTTTCAGTGATTCTAGGGGAAGTTTTAAGGTATTAGGCATGAATAAGTAATCGGCTATCGGATTGCTAGTAATTTTTACATTCTAGCATTTTTAGTGCGTTGGTCGATAAATCTGGGTGCTTTGAGTTGCTTAAAAGTTACAGCAACACCTTGATTCAAAAAACTCAGTTATAGACGCAATATCTTCGACAGCTATTAAAACGTATGGTGGTGCCATAGCTCAAGGAATATGCCGTTGCAATAAAAGAACAGCGCATGTAACGCTTATCGGCAACGCTCTAAGAACCAACCGGGTTTGGCCTTGTTTGAACAGGCAAGCCAACCTGTTGGTGATGCTTTAATATACTGGCAAATACTAGAGTTTCGGCTAATGCCCGGCATAAAAGAAGGATCAGAAGGTTTCGCCATGGCTTTGAATTTTTCGTTTTAAGTTATTGGGCCTGGGCGTTATATTTTTCTGGATAAAAATGTCTATTGGATGCGGAACCGTTTGTAAAATTGTGAAGTTATAAGGGATAATACGAGTGTCGGCAAACGGCTAATTATAGGCTGGGAGTGTGTGTAAATAGGCTGGAACAATTTTAGCGCATGGCCCTGCCGGAGTAATGCTAACAGTCGTGCGGCTGTCCGCCTGCCGGTAGCCTGATTTCAGTTAGAATTCATTGCCTGGTCATCTTGTTTTCCTTTGGCGCTCATTACTTGTAGTTCTGGAATCACTGATAGTGCTCAAGACAACTGTTCGGGATAATAAAGCAGGGTGAAGCGATCCATGCTCCAGACAGTTTTATTACGAACAGTGACGTATTCGCCTAACTTGGCAGCGTTCACACGATACTCTCTCGACCAATTCATCCTTCGGCAAAGCCTTTAGTCCAGAGTCCTTAGGCAACGCTCAGGATAACCTTGTCGAAGGATCAGGGCGAACAGAACCGGTATTTAAAGCACTCAAACTATTTTATGCCTGTTACTAATCTTATATAAGAATTTAAAACCCGGTATGTGCTTTTTCTAACCATTCAAGGCACGAAAAGCTTAGAGAAAGGTATGATATTTCAAGCACACACTACGCCACCTTTATCATCACATACAATAAAAAAATCGATATATGACTGATCTTACCTTGTTGATACATGCGCTCATCCTCGGCATCGTCGAGGGCTTGACCGAATTTCTTCCGGTCTCGTCTACCGGCCATTTGATTCTCGTTGGACAATTGCTCGGCTTTAACGACGCCAAGGGCAAGGTATTTGAAATTGCTATTCAGTTCGCAGCGATTCTGGCGGTGGTTTGGGAATATCGCGCGCGGCTGGCGCATACTCTGGCAAGTCTAACTTCCGAGCCCTTATCTCAGCGCCTGGCAATCAATCTGATTGTTGCGTTCCTGCCGGCGGCAGTGCTGGGATTTTTATTTTTAAAACAGATCAAGTTTTATTTGTTCAATCCTATTGTCGTGGCCTCAGCCTTTATCATCGGCGGATTATTGATTTTGTGGGCGGAGCGCCGCCAGCATGTTATCCATGCCGAAACGGTCGATGACATGACCTGGCGAGATGCGTTGAAAGTTGGCTTCGCCCAGGCGTTATCGATGATCCCGGGCACTTCACGTTCAGGCGCTACGATTATCGGCGGGCTGTTTTTCGGACTGTCTCGCCGCGCCGCTACCGAGTTTTCTTTTTTCCTCGCCATTCCTACGATGTTCGCCGCAACCTTATACGATGTGTACAAGAACCGCGACTTGTTCAGCGTTGATGACATCCCCTTGTTTGCTGTCGGCGGCACGGTGTCATTCATTAGCGCATTCCTGGCTGTGCGCGGCTTGATACGTTTTATCAGCAGGCACGATTTTACTGTATTCGCATGGTACCGCATTGCCTTCGGCGTAATTGTGCTAATCTCTGCGCAAATGGGCTGGGTAGATTGGGGTGATTACTAGAACGTGATTTTCCGTGTTTTCGGTGCAACTGAGGACGTGCGTAAATTCCTCATTAGCAGGGATCAAATCCATCTTGCTTGTAAATTCGTTTTTTAGATATCATCTCCCTATCCCTCTCCATCAGGAGAGGGAACGAAAGCGCCGAACTTTGATGTGCGATGAGTATAACAATACTTTGTGGAGTATCATCCAGGATGATATACCGGCACTTATTACCGAATTACAACATATCAGCAATAATCTTAAACACCCGCGGCCTAACTTTGATAGTTAGGCCAATATCATTGTTGGGTACGCATCGCTTACCTTGGTTTGATTGAACGGAACACTTTGAAAATGATACAAGTTGCGTACCCTAATTAGCTTCCCTGCCAGGTTTCTAAGTATTTCTACTAATATTTTTTTTCATTTTTATGCTCTAATGGACAAAGCTGTTTGACAGCTATGGAGATGGAAGGAATGATCAAAAGAACGTCGAAGGTCAGGTTGGACTTTGGTGATCTCAAGGAGAATATTAAGGTAGATAA
>JBAQEN010000675.1:0-1869 GCA_049286765.1 Methylococcaceae bacterium | reverse complement strand
GCTTTATATCTTGTCCACCCAATAAAACATTGCCCTGTTCAGGGTCGTAATAACGCATTAACAGTTGCAATAGGGTTGTTTTACCTGAGCCGTTAGCGCCGACAATGGCAATTTTACCGCCCTGTGGAATCGTCAGATTGATATTTTTCAGCGCTTGGTCCTGCTGATCCGGATAACGAAAGCTCACAGCGTTTAACTGCAAATCATAACGGCCCAGCAATGCTAATGGCTGAGCCGGCCGGTTAATTGTCGGCGGCATTTCTGCAACCTGCCTGATGCGCCGGGCGGCTTTTCGGGTTTTTGCCAGCATTTGCATGGCTTGCGGCAAGGGCGTCACCAGCTCAAAAGCCGCAATCACACAAAAAACAATCAGGGCTAAATCTGATCCTGACAACAAGCCATCTTTAAATGAAATAGCGGCAAGAACCAACGCTATTAATAAGGTTATCTGCGACAGCAATAAGGTAAGCGCTGAAGAAATCGCCGTCAAGCGGCTGTTCCTGCGCTGGGTGTTGATCATCAAATCGGAAAACTGCCCAAGAAAACAGCTAAATCGCCCGTAAGCCTGATTGGCGATCAAATCCGCCAGACCCTGCATCATATCGACTTGCCGAATGCGGAAATTTGCCGCCAGTACAACGATTTCTTCCGCTCCGGCACTACCCAGACGGTTAAAAACCCACGGCACCCAGATCGAGGCAATCATCAACATAAGGCCGGTAGTCAGGCCGATTACCGGCGAATAAAAAGCCAAGAAGACGGTAACTGCGGTTACTCCAATCGCTGCCACAACGGCAGGAGCCAACAAGCGCAAATACAGCACATCCAAGGCGTCAATATCCGTCGTCATGCGTGATAATAAATCGCCGCTGCGCAGTGCCGACAAACGCCCCGGAACCAACGGAATAAGTTGTTGAAAAAACCAGCTGCGTATTCCAGCCAATACCCGGAAAGTCGCTTCATGAGTCACCAGCCGTTCACCATAACGGCCCAAAGTGCGGGTGATCGCCAAGGCACGTATCTGCGCGGCCGGCAGCATAAAATTGAAGACCAGTATAGTACCGTCAATGGCGACCAATCCGGCTATCGCCGAAGCGCTGATAAACCAGCCTGACAGTGTCAACAAGGCTATAGAGGCAAATGCAGTCAGCAATGACAGGAAAATTCCGCCCGCTAACCAGTCGCTATTCGGTTTGAATAATTTCAGGAAAAACCATAAATCTTTCATGACACCAGCCTATCTTGCTGCAACTCTATCCGTCTACCCATTCTCTGGATCACTGCAGCGTCATGAGTGGCGATAATCAAGGTCTTATCTGCAAACAATTGATCGATGACACCCAACAGCAGCGCTTTGTTGGCTGCATCGAGATTGGCGGTAGGTTCATCCAGCAAAATGATGTCAGCATTTTTTAAAAATGCTCTGGCCAGCGCGATTCTTTGCACCTGCCCGCCTGACAAGCCATAGCCCCGCTCTCCAATTGGGGTAAGCAAACCTTCCGGCAATTGTGCGCTGAATTCAGTTACGCCAGCCGCCTCTGCCGCATTAACAATGTTTTGTTCAGACGCATCAGGATCGGCCAGCACGATATTGTCTTTGATACTGCCGTGGAAGATGTAGGCGTTTTGCCCCACCCAGGCGATGGTTTTCGCGGCGCATTCGCGGTTAACTGTCAGGCCGTTAAGCAACACTTGGCCTTCTGTTGGAGCCTCAAAACCCAATAGCAGATTTAAAAGAGTCGTTTTTCCGGCGCCTGATTCGCCGACCAGGGCAATTTTTTCACCGGCTGCAATGTGCAGATTGATGCCGGTTAAGACCTGCCGCTTACCGTAAGATTTGCTGACATTGTTAAAATCGATGAGGTTGAT
>JBAQEN010000674.1:0-15296 GCA_049286765.1 Methylococcaceae bacterium | reverse complement strand
AGAACAGTTTCTCAGGAAGCATTATCAAGCAGGCCAATCGTTTTTCACGGTCATTTGAAATAATTATGGACTGGTTTTTATTCCAGTTTTTCATAAATATCCTGGCTGTTGTCATTTCCTTTGCTATCTTTTACCGGCAGCAGCGTTAATTTGGTTTCTATTTTCTAATATGGGTATGCTTTTTTATTACCTGGAATATCGTTTTTTCAATATGGAAATTGCGTTTTGATCAGGCCGTCGCCGAGGGAGATTCGATGGTTGGAGGTGTTTATTCCGATGCTATCAGCAATATTTATATCGTCAAAACTTTTGCCATGGAAGCCAGTGAGCAGGCGCGCATAAACAAGGCATCGGATTTGGTTTACCGTAAAAAGAAAATCGCCTGGATTTTCATGTTTATCTCCTTTGCTGTACAAGGTTTGATGACTTTTGGCATTGAATTATTATTGATTTATTTAATGATACAAAAGTGGAAAATGGGCAATTTTCAGGTCGGCGAATTTGTTTTGTTTCAGTCGATTATGTTAATCCTAATCCAGCGTTTATGGGAGTTTGGCCGCAATTTCAGAACCTTTTTTACTGCCCTCGCCGATGCCTCGGAAATGGCAGAGGTATTCAGGCAAGAAGATTTTGAAATAGATGCCGGCAATGCCCAGGCGCTCACGATAACAAAAGGCGCGATTAGTTTTAACCAGCTTGGTTTTACCTATAATGCGGCTAATGCCCGTCAAACGCGTTTGTTTGAAAATTTTTCTTTGAATATAAAAGCAGGGGAAAAAGTCGCTCTGGTGGGGCGATCAGGTTCCGGAAAATCGACATTAACCAAACTGCTATTTCGCTTTCTTGAGCCCCAGAAAGGCACTATAACGTTTGACGGTTATGATGCGAAAGCCTTTACCTTGCACTCATTGCGGAAACAAATATCCATCGTGCCGCAACAGCCGGATTTATTTCATCGCTCGATACGCGACAATATTAGCTTGGGCACTGATATTTCAGAAACGCAGCTCATCGATGTTGCCCAAAAATCCCGTAGTCTTGAGTTTATCAATCTATTGCCTGATAAATTTGATACGATGGTGGGAGAAAGAGGAGTCAAGCTTTCCGGGGGTGAAAGGCAGCGTATCGCGATTGCCCGCGCCTTTCTGGAAGATGCGCCAATCGTAGTGCTGGATGAGGCTACCAGTGCGCTGGATTCACTCACTGAAAAACAAATACAGGTAGCTATTTTTGAACTGATTAAAAATAAAACGGCGATTGTTATCGCTCATCGGCTGTCTACTATTTTAAGTATGGATCGTATTATCGTAATGGAAAAAGGCTGCATCGTAGAGCAAGGCAGTCATCAGCAATTACTCACCCAAAAAGGCAAATACTACGCAATGTGGCAGCATCAAAGCGGAGATTTTCTGGTTGATTAACAGAGCGCTTTTTTCTCACGAAACAGGTACTCTCTGACGCACAAACTGTAGTCATCGAATCAATCTCCAAAAACGCCCCAGCCCGTTTTACTGCAAGGGCTTAGGCGTTGTTGGATATTTATAATACCGGGTCTTACTATCGTTTTTATCTGTTGTTGTGATTTTCTCACTAGCTGACAGTTTTATATTTTTTGTAGTTGCAACTTTAACCGGGGACTTAGCAACTTTTGCTGTTGCATCTTGAGACAAGGGCTTGGTGCTTTTTTTAGCACTCGTAGCGTTAGCCACTGGTTTGGTGGTTTTTGCCGTAGTATTTTTAGCCGGCGGCTTTATGTTGTGAGTGGCTGCTATTTTAGCCGGAGGCTCAACCTTTTTGATATTTGTAACTTTAGTAACTGGCTTAACATTTTCGGCAATAATCACTTCAGGCAAGGGCTTGGCCATGTTTTTACCAGGTAATGTGTTGTTTATCAATGGTGATAATGTTGGTTTCAGAAACTTGACTATCTGCACCGGCAATGAACTGGTAAAGTGATATTGTCCGGCATTATCCCCTGCGACATAAGCGGTGATTATACCAAAAAATCGATCTCCCAGAAAAAATGTAAAAGTGGCGGCGCGACTGATAAATTTCGACTCAAGTAAACGTCCGCCAGTACCCCAGACCTCCTTGCGATGATCCCCCGTTCCGGTTTTACCGCCCACCGATAATACTTTACCCTCGGTATCGGTGTAAATACCGTTGAGACGACCTGCTGTTCCACCTTCGACTACGCCAATCATCGCCTCCCGCGCAACTTTAGCGATCTCGGGGGCAAATACACGCTGACCTGGAGCCGGTGACTTGTTCAGCAAGGTTTCATAAGGCGTCCCCTGGGCGTAATGCAAACTTTCAAACCGGACCACAGGCAACCTTATGCCGTCATTAAGCAGAATACCCGTGAGTTCTGCCAAGGCCGCCGGTCTATCGCCGGACGCACCGATAGAAGTTGCATAGGAAGGTGTTAATGCACCGAATGGATAGCCCACGCGCTTCCAGGCTTTATGGATTTCTTTAAAGGCTTCCGCCTCCAGTAAAGTCATAATACGCCGCTGTTGAGCGTTTTTTCTGTGGCTTTTGAACAGCCACCGGTAGACACCCTGACGTTGTTCGGTGCTAGCCGCGATAATTTCCTCGCGAGTAGCTTTGGGGTGCTGGGCTAAATAGCTGACCAGCCATAATTCCAGCGGATGAATTTTGGTAATATAGCCCTGGTCTTGTAAATCAAATTTCTCTATTGAGTATTTGTCGTACAGATCGTAGATATCTTCCTTGGCCAGGACTGCTTTTGATAAATGGGCATTAAGATAAGCGTTGAGCGCCATTTCGTCATGATCAGGGTAAATCGCCCGATAAAGCATGGTAAGACGTGAAGGTTTGGCTACCACTCTTTGGGTGAGCATAGCCAACGCTTCTTCTGTGGTTTTATTTTGATACCTGGCGTAAAAACGTTGTAAATAAACTTGTCCTTCGGTATCAGCAAAGTTTTGCAGATACTCTTTGCGCTTCGGATTATCAGGACTTTCTAGCCAACGCGCGATGCCTTCCGGTTTATAAAGATGATGATAAACAACATCACGCATCAGGCGAATAAAGACCAGATTTACAGAATCACGCAAGGCATTACGCACTGACATGATTTTATTATTTTCGTCTTTAGTAAAATTATTAAAATGATGAAGCCCGCCGCCAGTGAAAAAATACTCCCCCGGACCGGCGGAATATTTCCTATCCAGGGCCAGATTAAGCAAATCCTCCAGACTGATTTTTGGGTTTAAGCGTAGCTGGTCTATCACCCATGCCGACAAATAATCACGGGGGTGTAGTTCAATATTGCCTAGTTCCTGGGCTGTCCGGTCTTTATATTGCTGATATACATCGGTAACCAGCTCCAGATAATGCACCATCGTCCGCAGTTTAGAAGTAGAGCCCAGATCCAGTCGTATACCTTCGTTAATATCGAGCGGCTGGTCATAATTATCGGTTTGCACACGCAGAAGATTACCTGTTTTACCACGCTCAAATAACATCAGACTGTAGACGATGGGGGCCAGGTCAGTGTTTTCATTAAGCATCCTGAAACCGAGTATACCGGCAGCACGAGCTTCATCTGGTTGGCTTAGCAGCCTTAGCGCGTTGGTAACGGCTTGCTGGGTATTATAGTCGAGCGTGGTTTTAACGGTTAAGTCTTGGCGGTCCAAGTCATAGTTTGACTTGATGCCCAGCGTTCTGGCAAGACGCGTTCGTAAAACATTTTGCATCTTTCGTTCGGTCATAAACCGGCCCGGAATCTGGTTCGATATTAGAGGACGAACGCTAGGCACTTGCAAAGCAGCATCTCGAAGCTTTTTTGAAATGATACCCTGTTCTGAGAGCAGCCGTAAATAGCTATTGGTAAGATTTTGTAATGCGTCATAACCACGTCCCAACAGATAGGTGGGTCTTCTCTGGGATAACAATATACTAAGTACTTGCCGATAGGCTTGCGCCTGTTGTGGACTGATTTGTTCGGATGAATTAAGAGAGTCGGGACTAAGCAGCTTGTTTACGTTGGCAAAATCAGCACCAAACCAGGCTGATAAGCCATCGCCCAAACCATGAATTTCACCTAGTTTCGGAGTGGCTGCGAGCGGCATTGAATTCAAATAAGAAAGAGCGATTTCCTGTCTCATTTCGCGCGTATCAGGCCCCATCAAATAAGCACGCACTGAAGCTGTACCCATTTGACGAAATTTATCCACAATCGAATTGGTGTAGCCATGCTTCGAATGACGGTATTTTTCCAATTGGGTGGCTAAGGTACTCCCGCCCGGTACCGAGCTGGTGACTCCAAGTTTGTGAGCCATCAGTTGTAACCCGGCAAATCCCAGCCGATCCCATTCGATCGCAGGATTAACAGTTTTATATTCTTCCTTAAGTAATTCGCGGTTCTCGATAAAAAGCAGGGTGTCCAAAACCAAGGGTGGAATAGCCTGGAAATTCGGGTAGCCGTAAGTTGGATACACGGCGTTAAATACAAGCTGATCGGATTTATCGGTGATGCGAAGTCCGGCCTGGGATTTCTCGTGATAGATGGTGAACAAGCCGTAATCGGCCAGCTCGGCCATCATTGGCGAAGAAGAAGCTTGGTGGGCAATACTAAAACCCGACTTTTCTAAACGCTTAATTATATACGGCAAAAGCGTATACCCCAGTCTTTCATCGTATGGCCCATATTCGGGATAGCGTATTGATGTGCTGGGTCCGGGAGTGAGTTTAAAGCTTAATTGTTTGCTTATTTCAGAAAGGTAACGCGCTTGATATTTTGAGGTCTTTACCTCTTGTTGCACAAGTTTGGCAATTACAATTCCGATTATCAGCAACCCGACAACAATGTATAGTTCCAAAAGCCGGTGAATGACTATATTACGCTTTTGCATATTTAGCTTTCCGTCATCACAGAAGAACTTTCCGGTTCTGCTATCTGGAGGTAATTAAACTGACTGTAAAAATTAAAAAATTCTGATTTCAGCATTACTATCAAAGAATTGATTTATTGTAAGAATTAAATTTCAGCCTACTTGCACTAGAACAAGGTGTTATTAAACGTGCGCTATCGGCGATTATAGCAAACAATAATAATAATATTGAGCAAGTCTTAGGCTCTGTTGACATTTCAAAAATAGACATTCAAATAGACTATCTTACAAATCCTTATTTAAATCGTAACACACCGATAATTAATTTATGTAAATGTTAACGGAACCAGAACTATAGGCCATATCAAGGTAGCTTAATTTGATGGAATAGCTGAAAAGGCAGGGAGTGAATTTTTCGATTATTTTGTTAGGCATTTTCAATACAAACCTTGGCAGCTGATTTTTTGGTATGATCTGCGCGGCTTGATATAGTTCATTCACTTTTTTTACAGGTGGACAACGGCATTCACAAAAATGATGCAGGTCAGGAGCAAATTTTTATTCCCAGCTAAAGTTATTTTCTGGAGAAATCGGCAATGTCTAATAACCACGGCATTTACTTGTTGGATCCGAGCATATATGCTCGAGTTTTGTCAGATTAGCGAGGAATTCCGGGTGATGTTGCAAATACTCGGTTCGTTCCCGTAAAAAATCCCGGAAGTCTGCCTCAATACTGCTGGTAGTAATAGGGTGGGCAAGTTTTGGTTGGTTAACTACCCCGCCAAACATATCTGCCAACATTATATTTCCCATTTCAAAGTTGAAGTGCATCGAATCTTGCCAATATTTTGCTGTCGTTCCTATAGGTTCCGTAGTTATTTCGTTAAAACCGTAAAAATGCCAGGCACGCACCTGATCAGGCGTGGCTTCCGCTTCGATCAACTTTGCTATTTGTTGCATGGCCCGCCAGTGGGTATCCTGGTCGCCGCATTGATTATCCAGTTCCAGGCTGTAAGCATGTTGGGGGTAAACAAAAAATACCAATTCGATATTATGCTCTTTAGCGACTTTTACTACTCTTCGTAATCCGCTTAAATCGACACTAGTCTTAGCAGCAGAATTTAAAGGCATATCCGATGCCTTGAAACATTGGGGTTTCTGCCTCTTACGGCGCATAAAGTCTTCTCCAAAGCGGATGTTTACTCCGGGTTCATCCCGCATAAAGAAAAACTGGCCATCTCGGGTGTGGCTGGGTTTGTTAGTTTTTTGTTTTCTTATAGTTTTTATAGATCCACGAAGAGAGGACATAGACAGCAAAAATTCTCCAATATTAACTTGCCCAAGCTTTGCAAAATCTTTTTCACAATTGGCTTCAGGCAAGTTTTCTGGAAGAATGCCTATTAATGCCCGTTTTATGCTGGCATGGGCTACAGCAAACTCAAAATGGCACTGTACCATATCCCATGGAGCTCCAGCTAATGCGAAATTCATTCCTTTCAAGTGCCCATGATTGGTGAAAAATTCATTGTTGGGATCAAAACCAATTTCTGCAAAAGAGCTGCCTAAAATGATTGCGTCAGGTTGCTCGCGTACCAACAAGGGTGGTTTAACATGGCGTTCGTATTCGCGAAACTTTAATTTAACCGCATTGAAACCATTAATCTCGATATCCCGGTAATACCAAAACGGATCGACGACGCGATTGAATAATCCAATCAAAGCCAGGACAAAAAGACTTCCGCAAAGAAATCTGATGACAAACTGTTTGGAGGTCATGAATTTGTTCAAAACTGAAAATAAATAAACTCGGATAGCTCCGAGATGGACAGGATTGAGAATACCGCGCAGAACACACTTGCTACTAACCAGGCGTAAGAAGGTTGCCACCGTAGTCGTTTTGCGGGGCTGCCTTCCGGTACATCCAGAGCGGGTTTGAAGCTTGCCATAATTTGTTGGGTATTGGGGCTAAACCATACGATTAGTAAAGACATTAAAATCCAGTTAATCGCTTTGCCCCTTATGAAGGGTTCAGTTTTGCTAAAATTGATACCTTGTGCGGACAGCCATTGCCCGAAATCTCCCCATTTTGTCAACCACTTGCCTGGCAGAACGAAACCATTCATGCCTGCCATCGCTTTGAACATAGCTACAGCGGTGTTGAGGCTGTCAGCTCTAAACACGACCCATCCTGCTACAACGGCTAGAAAAGTAATAAACACCGACAAAGCGGACATCGATTTTGATGGCGGTATATGGCAAAAGCGCTGATGTAACAGTTGCCAGCCATGATTGATAACCAGATAAATGCCATGTAAGCCACCCCATAGCACATAGGTCCAGCCGGCGCCATGCCATAGACCGCCCAGCAGCATGGTAATTATCAGGTTCAGGTGACGACGCATACTTCCTTTGCGATTACCGCCCAGCGGAATATAGAGGTAATCTCGAAGGAAGTGTGACAAGGTCATATGCCAACGCCGCCAGAATTCAATGATGTTCACTGACTTATAAGGCGAGTGAAAATTAAGCGGCAGGGTTACACCAAAAAGTCTGGATAAACCTATCGCCATGTCAGAATACCCGGAGAAATCAAAATACAGTTGCATTGTGTAGCATAATGCACCGCCCCAGGCATCGATAAAAGTAAGTTGTATGCCGGCAGCAGGTGCGGCAAATATGGGTCCGACGTACTCGGCGATACCGTCAGCCAGAACTACCTTCTTAAATAAGCCGATAAAAAAAATAGTTAGACCCACCAACAGGTTTTCGTAATTAAAACGATAGGTTGATGCATGGGCAAATTGCGGCATCATTTCCTTGTGATGCAGTACCGGCCCTGCGATCAGATGGGGGAAATAGGTGACGAACAATGCATAGTGAACAAAATTGTATTCTTTCACCTTACCCTGATAAGTGTCTACTAGAAAAGCAATCTGGGTAAAAGTGAAAAAAGAAATTCCAAGTGGAAGAATAAATTCGCCAATATTCAATGCTGTACCGGCTAAATGATTTATATTTTCAATAAAAAAATTTGCGTATTTGAAGTAGCCCAGCAAGAGTAAATTGGAAACAATAGCGCTGACTAGCAGTAGTTTTGGCTTATCAAGAGATTTGTGCCCGATCAAATATCCCGCTCCGTAATTGAATACTATAGAGCCTAGCAACAAACCAACAAAGCGTGCATCCCACCAGCCGTAGAAAAACAGTGATGCCGCAGTAAGCCATAGCGCAGCCAGATTGTGGCTATGACGAGCGATACCATAAAACCCGAAAAAAACAATCGGGAGAAATCCAAAAATAAAAACGTGTGAATTGAATAACATGAATAGGGTTTGGGTTTTGCTAGGTTATTCTACAATCCCCAATTGATTACATTTTCTTAGAATGCATCTCATAGTTGAAGCGGACAGCCTTATATAATCGGCCAGCAGTCTTTTTACAACATGTTTAAGGATATAGATTCTTAATTAATTTAATACGAAGAGCTTTAAAAAAAGCATAAGACTTTGTATTCTGCGTGCCCTTCTCGATGGGTAAAAATGTTAAAAGACTTATAGATTATCTTATTGACTTAAAATGATTTAGCATAATTTCTATTTACCGATCAACAATTCGCAAAGGTTATTTCCGTTAAAGAATAGCCTGTATTGTTCAATTGCTTAACATTTCAGAATTGGCTTAGGTCACGATTTTTCAGATAGAAAGCCACTGGAGGTTATTTATTATGATGTTATCAATTCTGCCGGTTTTTTAATTTAATTATGTGCCATTTTTAATGGCGTGGTTTAAAGAGTAACTCATTATATTCTATCTGTTTTTGTGTGGATTCTCCAATTATTGCAGTTAATCTGCCAAAATAAATTTGGCAGTTCGATTCCGCATTTCATAACTTAAGTTTTCATATTGCCCGAACAGAGCGTTCATACAATCCCCGCAAACTTGTCCAAAAGCAGTCCAAGATGACTATGAATTATTTCAACCATTAGCTACTCTGAACGCTGGTGTCTTGTGTAGAGATATAACATCCCCCGCGATATCGAATCCTATGAAGAAACATGAATGTTATCTACCCGGCCGCCTGAATTCCTTAAGATCAATTTCTCTTGAATAACATGGCGCTGAAAAACGGGTTAGTTTACCAGCTAGTATCCCAAGTAAGCCTATTGAGATTTAGCTTGCATAAACCTTTGATCTGGTGCTTTTCAGCATACTGCTTAATCCGATGGATATAATCTGCATTATTAGGATACCCAAAATTCCAATCGGGTGGATTGAAAGAAGCAAACCCATTTATAGTCGGCAAATGGATTAACTCTGCAATGAGCATTGCACTCACATTATGGGCATAGTAGTTGTTAATCAATTCAGGCATTGGAGTGGCTGTATCCTGATTAGTCCAACCTGTTACAAAGAATGAAGTGCATTGCTGCGGCGGCTGTTTCTGAAGAGAAACCCGCTTAATCTCGTCTTCACGAATCAGTAAGGTGCGGCCGGTATTTAGCTCCTCCAAACATAATAATGAAACAAGCAGAAACAGGATTGCCGGTGGCACCTTACAAGAATTTAACGATAAATAATGTATCCCAATTATTATGACGGGTAATGTCAAAAAAATTTGATATGCAGCGACAATCCTCAGGGCTTTCGCGCCTGGAAATAATTGGAACACGATATACCAGGCACTATAACCCGAAAAATTGAGGGTAAAAATCCAAGTTACTAAGGTTGTCAAGCAAAAAGATAGCCAAAAATGGCCATGAATTTTTGTATGTTTATTTTTAAAAATAAACATAATACCAGCTAGGAAAAAGAAAAATATTATTGGGGCAATGCCAGTATTGTAATATTCGCCGTTCGGGCTATAGTCAGGAAAAAAAAAGCTTAATAATCCGTTATAAATTTTTCCGAACATGAAGTTTTCTGATCCAACCTGAAGTATTCCTTCGATTGGAACAGTATTGCTTACTACTGAGGTGTACAGACGTACCCCAGTTTCTTTCGATTTTGGGAGATATATAGATAGTAATGGCAACAAAGATAGAACGGTTATAACAAGTATCGAAAGTACGAAAAATTTTTGAGACTTAATTTTGTCTTTCAAAACAATCAGCTTGGTTGATCCGGTGTTCAATATCAGGATGGCAAAAAAGAACGTGGTAAAGAATATAAAAAACCAAGTCATATAAAAGCATGTTACGCTCCAGGCTCCGAGAAAAACGCCGGCGGTGGATCCGAAAAGCAAGAGTTGCTTTGAATTTTCAGCATATAAAGCCCGGCAGGCATACGACAGAAGTATGGCCAAAATGGGTGCGAATGCCACTGTAGCCAACTGTAACCTTTGCCCGTGAATGGTATTGTTATTGCTTAAAATAAATAGTGATGCAGCTAGCAAAGACCACCCAAAGGGTAGGTTAAATAGCTTTCGGCAGGCAATGAAAAATGCACAAAAACCTATTACTCTTACTGTAATATTAACTAATTCAGAAGATAAGAAGGGATCAAGCCCGAAATATCTAAACGCAGAATAGATAATTCCGACAATAAAGTACCCATCGGTGTGACCTAGAGTATTTGTATAGGGATAAAAATAATTGACTTCAGACCAATTGGAAAATCCATTCAGAACATTAAACCAATGCTCAAGAATTGTTGCTACAATCACTGCATCGTATCTATCGCCATACAATAGGCTGAATTGACTCAATATCTGTGATCTAAATTGCAGAAAAATGACCAAACTTAATGTTGCAATAAAAAAAAGGATATTTAGAGCTTTATTGTTAAAGTTATTAAATGAATTTTTTTCTAGCACTATTGCTCCAGATGTTCTTGAAATAGAATCAGGGGTGCTGTTATATAGCCATTGAACAAGCGCTGCCTTGCCACGTTAATAAGCAATTATGAGTTATCTAATGAACTAGAACATGGACTTCATTCCAGCCCGGCCTGAGGCGACATCGCAAATTGTTGCGATCGAACAGGGCATAATGTTTAGCATTCTTTAGATATTGTTCAGGCCGAAACTTTTTCTTTGCAGATGAAACGGCCTTTTGGGTACGGAAGCGATATCATACCCAATAAAAGCCAATATGAATTGGGTGCCTATTATAACAGGCAGGGCGGAAAGCATTACAGTTCCTGCTGTTGTTGGGATGCCGGATTGCAATGAGTTTATCCAGTGGACCATTCCAAAAGTGGCTCCAAATAGAAACATAACAACGCCGATAGGCAACTCAAGTGACGCAAGAGACATGTCCCTGAGGTAATAGTTATAAAAAATCCGCTTCCCGAAATTCCGGATGTGTTTAAAGAAAAATTCCCCTACAACTTTCGGAATTTTCAGATTGCTCACTTCATCGCCGTAATTCGCATCCATCGGAATGTCGACGACGACTGCGCGTAGCGTGTTAAGCCGAAAGAGCATGTCGGTTTCAAAAAAGTAGCGGTGGCTTATTTTCTTGAAAGGAAGATGACAGGCGACATCTCTGTGGATTGCAGTATAGCCATTGGTTGGGTCAAATAAATCCCAATAGCCGGACGAAAGCTTGGTCATGAACGACAGTGCTGCGTTGCCAAATATGCGCATCTTTGGCATTGCGCGAATTTTTTCAAGATCGAAAAAGCGATTGCCCTTCGTGTAGTCGGCTTCGCCAGCTATAATCGGCGCAACAAAATCAGAGATTAGGCTTGGGTTCATCTGACCGTCTCCGTCCACCTTGACGATAATGTTCATCCCGTCTGAAATTGCGGCCTGGTAACCCGTCATTACCGCACTCCCAACCCCTTGATTTTCAGGATTCCAGATTACCGTGACGCGCTTGTCTCTACAATTATTTTCAACAAAATTTCCCGAGCTTTCTGGGCAACAGTCATCGATAACGTAAATACGACTAACTTCTGGGCCAATCTGAGTAATTACGCTGAGAATGTGATTGCGGACCTTGTAGCTCGGTATCACTACTGCAATTTTGGAGTCTGTATTCGTCACTTTGGTTTTAGCCATTTTCACATGAGAGATGTGGAACCCGCATCGTGATTACACAATAATCATGCTATTTTAAACTGCGAGGGTAAAAACAATCCTATCATATAGTCTAAATAATCTATCAATAGCCTTTAACAATATTTTATTTAGCCCGTGAACGCAACGATATTTAGATAATCCCGGATTATGATTCTTTGATATATTCTGATAGTTTTCAAAGGACAACATTAAGAAAATAATATTTACATGAGCAGTGTTTCCGTTTTGTTAAAATGGGATCTAGTGTCACTGTGATTTTCGTCTTTTTTACAACTTGAACCTTGCTTATGAATGCAGACCCTTGTACTTATGTAATTTTTGGCGCCACGGGAAATCTCTCCCGTGTTAAATTAATGCCGGCGCTGTATCATCTTGATATCGCCAATCGATTGCCTGAAGGAACGCGTATTTTAGCCATAGGCCGCAGACCCTGGGATCAGAAAAAATGGCTGGCGGAAGTCAGGGATATGGTCCAGGCCAAAGCGAGAGACGATTTTGATGAATCGCTTTTCCAGCGTTTCAGTGAACGCCTGCAGTATCATCAAGGCGATATAGAACAGGAACAATGTTATACAGAACTGGCTGAGCTGCTCAATCAGAAAAACAAGTTCCCTAAAAACATCGCCTTTTATTTGTCTATCAGTCCGTCAGACTTTGGCCGAGTCATGGAACTGTTAAGCAATAACCATTTGTTTGATGAAGAATACGGTTGGCGTAGGGTAATTATTGAAAAACCGTTTGGTTATGATCTTGACAGCGCCGAAGCGCTGCAAAAACGTATCAGTCACTATTTGAGAGAAGAGCAAATTTACCGCATTGATCATTATTTAGGCAAAGGTATGGTGCAAAATGTGCTGGTATTCCGTTTTGCCAATGTGATGCTGGAGCCTTTGTGGAATCGAAATTATATAGATCATATTCAAATTACCCATTCTGAAGAAATCGGCATAGAAAGTCGTGGCGATTATTACAACAGTGCCGGTGCGATGCGCGATATGTTGCAAAGCCATTTGCTGCAATTGCTGACGCTGGTCGCGATGGAGCCTCCCGTATCCATGGAAGCAGAAGCTTTGCGCGATGAAAAAGTCAAAGTATTGAAGTCTATCCGTCCTATTCCCAAGGAAGCGGTGCATGGTCATGCCTTTCGTGGACAATATGCCAAAGGCCATATTAACGGCGAAAAAGTCAACGGCTATTTGCAGGAAGATAACATTCCGGCTAACAGCGTGACTGAAACCTACGCATCGATGAAATTGTATATTGACAACTGGCGTTGGCGCGGTGTGCCTTTTTATATGCGTACCGGCAAGCGTATGGCTAAAGCGCAATCAACTATTTCGATTTGTTTTCGCCACCCGCCGTTACAGTTTTTTCGTGATACCAACGTGCAATGCATGAATCAAAATTGGGTGTTATTGGGCATACAGCCGGAAGAGTGTATTCGTATTGAAATGACAGTAAAGGAACCTGGGCTGGAGATGAGCACCAGAACCAGTAGTCTGGATGCCAGTTTCCGTAATGAAGACGAAAAAGCCATTGATGCCTATGAAGACTTGTTATTGGATGTCTTGAAAGGCGACAGATCACTATTCTTGCGCTTTGATGAAGTCGAATATGCCTGGCGCATTGTCGATCCTATCTTGCAGACCTGGGCGATTGAGCGTGACTACGTTGCTACCTACCCAGCGGGTTCGTGGGGGCCCGAGGACAGTCGGCTATTTGATAAAAGCGCGCAATCCTGGCGCAGTTCCTTAACACCGGAGTGTAAATAAATGCAGCATAACAGTCGATGGCATATCCTTGAAACCGCCGATCAGGTCGCAACAGCAGCCTGCCAGGAAATTCTTGACGCAGCTGAGCAGGCTATTACCGAGCATGGCACATTCAAATTAGTATTAGCAGGAGGCAGTACTCCGGAAAAAGTTTATCGCTTGTTAGCCCAGGCAGACGCAGACTGGGCTAACTGGCATATATATTATGGCGATGAACGCTGTTTGCCGGTCGATCATGCCGATAGAAACAGCCTGATGGCAACACAGGTTTTTCTGGCAAAAGTAGCGATTCCGGAGTCACAGATATTTACCATCCCTGCTGAACTGGGGCCGGAACAAGCTGCGCAAAAGTATCAACAAATTATCGCCGATGCTATGCCCTTTGATATGGTTTTGCTGGGTATGGGCGAAGATGGCCATACGGCGAGCTTGTTTCCCGGGCATCTGCATCAGGAAGATGAACTGGCGCATGCCGTTTACAACTCCCCTAAACCGCCGCCGGAACGTGTTTCGATAAGCGCCAAAGCTTTAAGCAACACACAACAACTCATTTTCCTGATCACTGGCGCAAATAAACAGGAAGCGGTTAAAAACTGGCGTTTGGGGCTGGATTTACCGGTTGCTACTATCCTTCCGGAAAATCCTGTTGATATTTATATTGATAGGGACGCTTATAAGCTATAAAGGTTAGCTTTTTTCCCGTTTTCATGCACTTGCTCCTGTTTTGAATGCATATCAACTGAATGCGCAGGAGCTTTGCGAATCCCGGGGCAATGTAACTCGTGCTTGTCGAGATTCGTGTCTAACCCGCAATCTGTTCAGGTTGTTTTCACAACCCTTTCTCAATCCCTCACTAGTTGTAATACAATAAGCAGGTTTTTGCTGATAGAAGCATTGACAATCAATAAAACAAAAATATTACCGTTTTTTCAACGCAATAAGCCAGCGAGGAGGTTGTTGAAATAAGCGGTATTTAATAATTATAAGAGAGAAGGTTGGATTTATGTGTTGGAGTGGTGAAGCGTCGGGTGTCTTGGCCGTCGCAGGTCTTAGTACCGCAGCGTATGTTGCAATTAAACAAGGGGAATCCAAGGAGCTTTGGATCCCGTTAACCTATTTTGCCTTGATGGAATTATTACAGGCAGTGACTTACGTCTATATCGATTTATGTGATAACCCGAATAATCAGATACTGACGCTGTTTGGCTATCTACATGTTGCGTTTCAGCCATTTTTTGTCAACATGGTCGCGATGTACTTCATTCCTGTCAGTGTCAAATTAAAAATACGCACAACGGTTTATACGATTTGCGCGATTGGTTCGCTTGCCATGCTGGTCAAAATGTATCCTTTTGGCTGGGCGGGCACATGTCACATCGGCGTCGAGGGTTTTTGCGGCCCCAGTGTTTGTTCAACATCGGGTTCGTGGCATATCGCCTGGCAAATGCCTTTAAATGGTCTGATGTCTGATCCGGTCAAATGGCTGTTTGGTTTTGACTGGGGCTTGCACGCGTTTACCTATATCCTGGTGGCTTTTTATATGCCTTTTATCTATGGTTCGTGGCGGTTCGTGGGATTTCATTATCTGATTGGTCCGTTTATTTCAGATATTACCACGACCGACCCTAACGAGTATGCTGC
>JBAQEN010000673.1:0-5115 GCA_049286765.1 Methylococcaceae bacterium | reverse complement strand
CTTAGGGCGTTATCAAATAAACATCGATGATAAAACCCAATTGATCACGCTGATTAAAAAATAATTGGCCTTGTGGCGCAAGACCTTTCGCAATTGCGCCCTACAAACACTGAAACAAGAGTTAAAGCGAAGCAAAGAAAAAATAAAAGAATCCCTTTTTTGGGACGATAATAGGCTCTAATCTATTTGTTCGACTTGAGAGAAAGCACCATGCCCTACAAGAACATTTCAGACCTTCCCAAGTCAGTACGCGACCACTTGCCGAAACACGCACAAGAGATATTCAAGGAAGCCTTTAACAGCGCATGGAATGAATACATCGACCCCGACAAGCGCCGTGACCACGATTCCCGGGAAGAGGTCGCGTACAAAATCGCTTGGGCTGCCGTCAAACATCAATACATGAAAGGCGAAGATGGAGACTGGCACAAGAAATGATATTGCTATATCTTTTCCACGCAGTAAGGCGCAATCTGTAAGATATATTCCCCACCAGACAATCTGCCATAAAAAACGTCGTCATAAAACCCTCGTTCGGATTTTCCAAACGCTGGTTTTTAAACTCCCTTTACAACCTCATCCGGCACACGATCACTTTATGGGCCCGGCAAGAGCTTTAAACCATTTGAAAATCAAGGTCGCCAAATTTGCTGCTATTAGTGCCAGCCATGTAATAAATTCGAGTAAGCTCGTTTTTTACAAAAGCAGATGTAAGTGTAGCCGGTTGGGTATTGGTAAAAATACTAACACTGTCATCAGGATTTTTTTGCCGCAAGCATTTCAACATTACGTTTTGCCAGTGCATCAATAACGGCGCTTAATGAACCTTTGGTTTGAATTTCATTATCAAAGGTTGAACGGTAATTAGTCACCAGACTTACGCCATCAATCATAATATCGTAGACTTTCCATACGCCTTTACTCAGAAACATCCGATAATTTACTTCAATCGGATTTTGACCCGGTTGCAGAACGTCTGTCTTCACAATAACCTTTGTGGCTTTATCCGGCAATTCAACAGGTTTGAAACGTATTGTCCAGTCGTTATACTCCACAAACGCTCGGGAATATATTCTTACCAGTAATGTCTTAAATTCTTGTGTAAAACGCTGCCGTTCCAGAGTTGTTGCTGTTTTCCAGTGCTTCCCCAGAACTAATGGCGCAACTTTAGCGAAATCCGTATGCGGATCAATAACGCCGTTAACGAACTGGTTAACCTCAGCAAAATTCTGAGTAAACGACTTATCTTTAAGTCTTTCCTGTAACTGGGCCGAAACACTTTGAATAATTTGCTGCGGCGGCAACAATTCAGCTGCAATTACTTCAGTAACGGACATAAAGCCGAGTAATACTGCAAATAAACCAAATAATGTATATTGTTTAGCTTTCATAAATCCCTCCAAAACTTAAACTAACGAATGATTAAAGCCCAAGCTCAAATCCGACAGAAACCAAATAGCGATTTGGATTAATCCATCAATTTAATGCGCTGAGTTAAACAAATCTTGATCTTGCAGCATCATCACATATTTTCACAGACCACATCAATATTAATAAATATATCCCTTCCAAAATACGGCCATACAGCGGATGAAATGCAGGGCGGATTAGCGCTAGAGACCACGAGTTACGTGCTATACCTATTTGGCGGGTGATGTGCCCGGTGAACAACTTTTTAACAATCCTCTGGCAATTGGCGATAAAATGGTTTTAAAAAATGTTAGCGCATACAGCCTGGTTAAAGCCAACCGGTTTAATGGCTACAATCTGCCGGATATTTATTAGGATTCGAGACCAGCAGGAGAAAACATTGAAACACTACCGGTATCATGACTTTCGCCGGCAGCGGCTTGCGGATGGATGACATCCAACAGAGTTACTGCTTGGCAAGTATTTAAACAGCTCAGGAGCTTAAACATGAAAGCAATACTAATGACAGCTGTCGGTCAGCCGGAAGTTTTAAAATTTCAGGATATAAAAGAACCAGAAATTTCAGAAGCTACTCAGATTAAAGTCAAACTGGAAGCGGCAGGGGTTAATCCTGTTGACACAAAAATTAGACGTAATGGCGTGTTTTATGACCATGCTTTGCCAGCGGTATTGGGTTGTGATGGTGCGGGCGTCGTTGTTGAAACAGGAACAGAAGTCAGTCAATTTAAAGCCGGCGATAAAGTCTGGTTTTGTCATGGAGGGCTGGGACGGGAACAGGGTAATTATGCTGAATTCACGGTGATTGATCAACGCTGGGCCAGTTTGAGTCCTAAGACATTTTCATTTATTGACGCCGCCGCTTCTCCGCTGGTGTTGATTACCGCGTGGGGCGCTTTGTTTGATCGTGGCGGTTTGCAAGAAGGGCAGACCGTGCTTATTCATGCCGGAGCAGGAGGCGTCGGTCATGTGGCGATACAATTGGCAAAGATAAAAGGCGCCAAGGTAATTACTACGGTAAGTTCCGAGCAAAAAGCAGATTTTGTTAAAAGCCTGGGCGCTGATGAGGCCATTAATTATACGCAAAACAGTTTTGCCAGCGCGGTAAACGATCTTACCGGGGGCAAGGGTGCTGATCTGATTTTCGATACGGTAGGCGCTACAGTATTTAAAGAGAGTATTGCAGTGACCGCCCATTTTGGCCGGCTGGTAACCTTGCTGGATCCGGGTGAATTGAACTTGGGCGAAGCCAGAATGCGTAATTTATTGATCGGTTTTGAGCTCATGTTAACACCGATGCTCAGAGATTTACATGAAGCAAGAGACAAACATGTTGAAATTTTAAATCAATGTGCGCAATGGGCTGATAAAGGGTTGTTAATACCGTATATCAGCAAACAGTTATCCCTGAAGGATGCAGCTGAAGCACATAGCTTGATCGAAGCCGGACATACGAGCGGAAAAATTGTTTTATCCATTTAAGCGCTGATTGACTAACCTGCGACAACAAGTTGTTTCTCTGTTGGACCTTAGACGGCAGGACCGATTGTTTCAAAGGTTCGATGCCGTTCTTCGCATAGCGCCAGGTAAGGTTTATCAAGCACGCCAAATAACTGACCTATGGTTGACACATGAAGTTAACTGGCATATGGTTAGCACCGTTTATTCAGGCGTTAAAAGATTACAGCAAAACTATGTTAAAAACGGTCAGAATCAAGCTATTCGAATTCCTAGAGAATTTGTGTTCAGAGGCGTTAATGAAGTTACCCTTTACAAGGAAGGCTCCTGCATCATTATTGAGCCGGTACGGAAAAATTGGTTGTCGTATACCGAAGTACCCAAGGCCGATGCAGAATTTATGACGGAACGTCCTGATTTGCACAATAAGGAACACTAACAATCGGAGTCAATAATAGCATGATTGCAGGTCACGCCCTGAGTATAGAAGCTGTGCTTGTCACCAACAATCACAAACAGTTTTCCAAAGTCCCAAATTTGAGACTGAATAATGGGGTAAATCCAACTTAGGCATGGTAATTTTCAAATGAGAACACGTTGACTTGTCTTTTTCTTTATCCATATTCTGCGTTTTACTAACAGTTATATCGCTTGCTATGCGTCTGTTGATGCGCCTTAAATACGACTAAAAATTCTGCGTCAAAATGCCTACGTTATTTTATTCCCTTTCCTTACTGACATTAAAGGTATGCAATTGAAAACACAAGTTCTGGTGCTGGGCGGCGGCCCTGGCGGATATACAGCGGCGTTTCGTGCGGCTGATTTAGGTAAACAGGTGATACTGGTTGAACGTTATCCGGTGTTAGGCGGCGTTTGTTTAAATGTCGGATGTATCCCTTCAAAAACCCTGCTGCATGTGGCTAATGTGCTAAATGAAGCCAAAGAGTTAAGTTCAGCCGGGATCAACTTTATAAAACCTGAGGTTAATCTGGAACAATTGCGCGACTGGAAAAACAAAATCAGTTCCCAGCTCAATGCCGGCCTGGCGGCGTTGGCAAAACAGCGCAATGTGACAGTTGTTAAGGGTACAGGACGTTTTGTGTCCGATACGGAAGTGCAGGTTGACACACAATTAATAGAATTTGAACAGGCCATTATTGCTGTCGGGTCCCAACCCGTCAAGATTCCTACGTTTCCGAATGATGATCCAAGGTTAATGGATTCAACCGATGCCCTTAATCTTGAAGATACCCCGAAAAAACTGTTGATAGTCGGTGGCGGTATTATTGGCCTGGAAATGGCAACCGTTTATAACGCACTGGGCAGTAAAATCACCATTGTTGAAATGCAGGAGCAAATCATCCCCGGTTGCGATAAGGATTTGGTCAAGCCGCTCATGGTTAAAATCAAGAAAGACTATGACAATATCTTTCTGGAAACCAGCGTTAAAAGCATTGAATCCTTGACGGAAGGCTTGAAAGTCACTTTCGAAGGTAAAGCCGCACCGGAACCGGATGTATTCGATAAAGTGCTGGTCGCTGTAGGACGCAGACCCAACGGCCATTTGATCGATGCGGATAAAGCCGGGGTTAACGTCGATGAGCGAGGATTTATCAGTGTCGATAAACAGCAGCGAACTAATGTAAAGCATATTTTTGCGATTGGCGATGTCGTTGGCAACCCGATGCTGGCGCATAAAGCCACGCATGAAGGTAAAATAGCCGCCGAAGTAATTGCCGGCATGTCTACCGAGTGGCAGGCTTTGACGATTCCTTCAGTGGCTTATACCGACCCTGAAATAGCCTGGATGGGTTTAACTGAAAATGATGCCAAAGCGCAAGGCATCATTTATGAAAAAGCCGCTTTTCCGTGGGCAGCCAGTGGCCGTTCTTTAAGTATCGGGCGCAAGGAAGGCGTGACCAAATTACTTTGCGATAAAGAAACTGGTCGTATCCTTGGCGCCGGTATTGTCGGTACTAATGCCGGTGAATTGATAGCGGAAGCCGTGCTGGCGCTGGAAATGGGCGCCAATATTGAAGACTTGGCCTTAACCGTACATGCGCACCCTACCCTGGCCGAGACATTGGGTTTGTCAGCAGAAATGATAGAAGGCACGATTACTGATCTTTTTATTAAAAAACGATGAAAAAACTTCTGAACAAAAGCTTTATTACCAATCTTGTTGCCGTAGTTATTATTGCCATTGGCTATGTTTGCCCGGTGCAACAG
>JBAQEN010000672.1:0-11723 GCA_049286765.1 Methylococcaceae bacterium | reverse complement strand
TGCACTCCGTTGCATGCGGGCTTGTATCTGCTCACTGTGCAATGGTAGAGAAAGGTAGGTCATTATCTTGTAGAGCAATGACGGCAGCTTATTGCGCCTTACGCGTTATTGCACCCCACGGATTACGCCTTACCGTGTTGGTTTAATCTCAAAGGTCTTGGTGCATCCTGTGAGCAGCAGGAAAAACCACAGAAAAATCAATTTCGCGATTATTGCATTGTGTCGGATTACCATTTTGTTATCTCCTTTTTGAAAAATTCGTTATGTTGAAAACATTGCTATCCCAGAATCTTTTGGCAAATTATCCTAAAACTGTTGGAATATTGTTTTTGGCTGATTTGCCTGTGACTTTCCGATAAACATAGCCAAAAACAAAGCTCGTAGGATGGTTTCGTGACAGCAAACCGCCATCACTCTCAAAGCATGTCGGATTGCCTATCGGCGAATCCACCTTACGGGTTAATTTTCGGGCTCAGATATTGCCCTTGAAGATAAAATCGGAATAGGTGTTGTAGAAATTGAACTCCCAGTTTCCACTGGTCAGGCCATATAATCCAGACAGGAAGTTAAAATTAATTACAACAGTTTTAAAAATAAATACATCCTTGTCCAGCGGCAAGTTATGTTGACTTTCCAGTATGATTTTTACGATAACTGGATCGAATACACCCCCAGCAACAGTAACCGATTTAACACGAAAGTCATCGCAACTTTGAAATTTATCAGAGAAGACGCCCTGTGGCATTTGGTTAAGGTGTTTGCCGAGCTCATAACGGCAATGTTCTCGAACAGCTCGATAGGTAGACTCTGGATGGTTTTGTATGGAAGTCTGAATTAGTTTGTGGTAGGCGAATACAAAAATCGCCAACAAGATAACAAACAAAACCACCCCCTTGAAGGTATTAAACGAGAGGCCGAAAGCCCTGTGCATATCTATATCATCTCCTGAACATGGTAATGTGGAATGACGTTTGTGGATCTAACGCTCGTCTTAATCATTTTTAAAAATGTACCATGCAGGACCAGGAACCTTTTTAGAGTGGCTGGATGCGGTATTGCAAGACCTTTACCCTATGTTTTTGCTCCATAGCTCTAATCCTTAACCTAATATTCAAGATAAGGGGCGCCGCTTTTTGCGCATCCCCTGGAGCGTCATGTTCGGTGTTGTCTTCGTTTATGAAGTCAATGTGGTCGACTACATGCGGAGCAATTGCCTTGTTGATTGCTGCCCGAAAATGAGTGAAGGTTCGTTGCTCTAATATAGCGACGGATTTCGGTTTTGCCCACCCCCCATCATCTTGTACGAAAATGTCGGGCAACGAAAAAATATTGCCCGACCTACTTGACTTGATATGGTTGATTAGCTATCGGCGAATCCACTTACGGGTTACGCTGCTCCATTGTTCAAGCGGCTTGTCTCGGCAAAGGAAGCTGAAATTGCCCGTTAATTATGCCACTCACGGTTAAATCTTCATCCAATTCCTCCCATCTTAACGCGTAGCCCCCCACTTCAATTTGAACGGCTTTAAGTTGCTTTTCAGATGCCTGGCTGAGAATCCGAAAACGATCAGCAGGAAAACCCACTATCCGTCCATCTGTCAGTTCAAGATAGATCATGCGTTTTTCGGTCCAGGCTTTAAGGGCAACGAGTTCTGTTTTATAGACCGTGGTATTCATGATAGTTATCCAGTAGGGTTTGTTTATTTTCAAATACAAGTCGTTCAATTTCGCGTAAATCATGAGGTGCTATACCGCGATTGCTCGCTAAAACAACCGGTTCAAGCCAAAACTTACATTCTCCATCCGGACAGCGCACATGATATGTGGCGGTTCATTGCCTTCGTTTGAATAGAAGTGAAAACGAAAGTTTGCGATTCTCAAAATGGTTGGCATAGCTTGTGAATTAACATGAGTATAGTAAATTTTGGGTCAATTAATGCTCAGTCGATGGGATCAGAATCAAGACTCCGATTATGGTGGATTGCCTAACGGCGAATCCACCCTACAAATAATCCGTCTTACAGCGTTATCGAAGTCGCCCCGTGCCTTGGAATTGTGTTGTACCACAGTATTTGCATTCTGATATTTCGTATTCAATAGTACTGTCGTAGGGATCATCGCGGACTTGTGTGAACCAGTGATGTCCACGGTACTGCTTTTCACAGATTTCAGCGATCTTATGCTTGACATCTACGCCACGCGCATTGTACTCGTCAAGACATTTACTACAAAACAACAAATAATCCTGTACTCTATAGCCACGATCATCTTGCATTGAAGAATTAGATTCAACCCGCTCACTTGTGCTCTGACCGTGAATTGGACACTTTATCATTGAGATGCTCCGTATTTATTTTACAGAAAATTTAGTTTTTAAATTGCGTTATGACGCCCTAACGCAAAATTAACGCACGCCCATAAGTACGCCGATCAAACCCGCGATGCTTCGAGGCGTCGCGTTGAATGACGAGTTAGACATAGGAGTAAAATATGACACCAGAAAAGTACCGTACTACTATTCAGGAACAAACTGATACCATTGTTCTATTGACTAATAGATATAAGGACGCTATCGAGACTTCTTGCTTAACTCAAGAACCTCTTCGCGTAAAACCTGGATCAACGCCTTTAACTCCTGTACGTCTTTTTGCATACGCAAGTATGCTTCAGAAGCGGCTTTTAAGTGATCACTGTTCGCTGAAAAATATTTCAAATTCGATTCTTGCATTACCACTAATGCTTTTTCAATTGAAGCGATACGCTCTTCCAACATTTTTATTCTCCGGGATTAAAAAATGTACATCTAACTATAATTAGACATCCTAATAGACGCAAAACATTGCGTCATTTTTTTGCCTATTAACTTATAAAGAGTAAAAATCATTGTTATTTCATTTGGTTGAATAAATTTAGTCGATCCTAAAATAAATACAGGTAGCGTCATCAAAAAACATGAGCAATTTAAGCTCGTAGGATGCGTTTCCTTCATCATCCTACGGCCCAAAACGTTAAGTTTTTTCGTGGAATTGTGAATTTGGCAATGCTAATAAAATAGCTCTTAACGCCCTATTTACCGCTTCGGAATCTTTAAAAACTTCAGCTATATCTGCGTCTAAAGTTACTGTAATCGGTGATTGCTTGATAGCAAATCTGTTAATTTTTGCCTTTGAATAGTCGAAATTATACTCGGGCAACATATCTTGTTCAGTATCTTCTGTGTTTTTCATAATCTTTTCGTTCTTTAGTTGTGGCTAGTCGAGCACTGATTATTCGGATGACTCCTTGCATTCGTTCTGTAAAGGACACGATTAACAGCCGTCTTTTGTTTGAATGACCAATAATTAATTCTCTGCGTTCCCCAAATGAATTCCATTCGTCATTAAAAATAGTTGCCAGTGAATCATCAAAGACTGTTTGAGCTTCATCAAAGCTGACATTATGTTTTTTCTGATTTTTTCGAGCTTTTTCAGTATCCCATTCAACTACATTTTTTGACATTATGTTTAATATATCCCTAAACCCTAGCCGTCGCAAACGCCCTAATATTCTCAACCAAAGTCTTCATTACCTCCGCTTCCGCTTTCGACTCGCCCATCAAAACCGCCAGTAAATCATCATCCTCCAGCTCCAGCAACTCAGCAAACAGCGCCTTTTCTTCATCATCGGCCGCCAAATAATCCGTTTCCAGATAGCGCTGCAACAGCAAATCCAGCTCTTTGGTCCCGCGCCTGCATTGCCAGCGTAATCGGGCGAGTTGATTCATTAACCCAGTTTTCTTTGGACTAACAATTTTTTGGTTTCAGCGATGGCTTTGGCGGGATTCAGGTCCTTGGGACAGGTGTCGGTGCAGTTCATGATGGTATGGCAGCGGTACAATTTAAACGGGTCTTCCAAATCATCAAGGCGTTCTCCGGTGTTTTCGTCACGGCTATCCACCAGCCAGCGGTAGGCTTGTAATAAAACAGCAGGGCCCAGATAACGCTCACTGTTCCACCAGTAACTGGGGCAACTGGTCGAGCAACAGGCGCACAGAACACATTCATATAAACCATCGAGCTTGGCACGGTCTTCTCTGCTTTGCAGGCGTTCTGAATCGGCCGGTGGCGGGGTTTGCGTTTCTATCCAGGGTTTGATCGAGGCATATTGTGCGTAAAAATGCGTCATATCCGGCACGAGATCTTTGATAACCTGCATATGCGGGAGAGGAAAAATCTTGATCGTATCGGGATAGGAATCGATGGCTTTGGTGCAAGCCAGCGTATTTTTACCATTGATGTTCATCGCGCAGGAACCACAGACACCCTCGCGGCAAGAACGCCGGAAGGTTAACGTGCTGTCGATTTCATTTTTAATTTTCAGGATGGCGTCCAGCACCATAGGGCCGCAATGGTCCATATCCAGTTCATAACTATCGATGCGGGGATTTTCGTCAGTATCGGGATCCCAACGGTAGACTTCAAAACGGCGGATATTTTTTGTCCCTGCTGCTGCTTTAAAGGTTTTGCCTTCGGTTAATACCGAGTTTTTTGGCAAGGTGAACTCAGCCATTAGTAAACCCTCTCTTTGGGTGGAATAACGTCGACTTCGTCGGTTAAGGTATATAAGTGCACGGGCCGGTAATCGATTTTTATTTTATCGTCAATCAACCACGTCAACGTATGTTTCAACCAGTTAACATCATCGCGGTTCGGATAATCTTCCCGCGCATGTCCGCCACGGCTTTCATGCCGATTGCCGGCGGCATTAATCGCTACGCTGGCTTGACTGAGCAGGTTATCCAGTTCCAGGGTTTCGACCAGATCGGTATTCCAGATCAGGGATTTATCGGCAACCTTGACATCGGAGAAGGTTTTTTTAACTTCCGCCATGGCTTGAATACCCTCATCCAGTGTCGATTGGGTTCTGAATACCGCAGCTTTGGTTTGCATGATTTTCTGCATATCCAGACGAATGTCAGAGACGCTGCGGCTGCCATTGGCATGACGAATTTTATCAAAACGGGCCAGTGCTTTATCACAGGCATTCCTGGCCAGGGGTTTTAATGCGGTGCCTGGTTTGATAAGTTCTGCACAACGAATAGCAGCAGCACGTCCGAACACCACTATATCCAGCAGCGAGTTTGAACCCAGTCGATTCGCGCCGTGAACTGAAACACACGCGGCTTCGCCGATTGCCATCAAGCCCGGCACGACTTTATCAGGATTATCACCGTCCCGTGTCACCACTTCGGCTTTATAATTGGTTGGAATGCCGCCCATGTTGTAATGCGCGGTAGGTATAACCGGAATAGGTTCCTTGGTAACATCTACTCCGGCAAAAATTCGCGAGGATTCAGAAATACCAGGTAAGCGTTCATGAATAATCGCCGGATCCAGGTGTTCGATATGCAAATAAATATGATCTTTCAGTCTGCCTACCCCCCGTCCTTCATTAATTTCGATGGTCATGGCGCGGCTGACTACATCGCGTGAGGCTAAATCTTTAGCGTGTGGCGCATACCTTTCCATGAAACGCTCACCTTCCGAATTAGTCAGGTAACCGCCCTCGCCTCTGACACCTTCGGTAATCAAACAGCCCGCGCCGTAAATGCCGGTCGGATGAAACTGGATAAATTCCATATCCTGTAACGGCAGACCCGCGCGTAACACCATCGCATTGCCATCACCCGTCACCGTATGCGCCGAAGTACAGGAAAAATACGTACGCCCGTAACCGCCGGTTGCCAGAACGGTGATATGAGCTTTAAATAAATGCAGTGAGCCATCATCAAGACGCCAGGCCAGCACGCCACGGCATTCGCCATCTTCCATAATCAAGTCAAGCACGATGTATTCAACAAAAAATTCGGCATTATGCTTTAGCGCCTGTTGATACAAGGTATGCAAAATCGCATGACCGGTTTTGTCAGCTGCCGCGCAAGTGCGCTGAGCTGTGCCTTCGCCGTAATGAGTCGTCATGCCGCCAAACGCGCGTTGATAAATTTTGCCCTCCGGGGTTCTGGAAAAAGGCACGCCGTAATGTTCCAGTTCGATGACCGCGGCCATGGCTTCACGGCACATGTATTCTATGGCATCCTGGTCGCCCAGCCAATCGGAGCCTTTGACGGTATCGTACATATGAAAACGCCAGTCATCTTCGCCCATATTGCCTAAAGCCGCACTGATACCGCCTTGCGCTGCAACAGTATGACTGCGGGTGGGGAATACTTTAGTAAGACAGGCCGTTTTCAAGCCTTTTTCCGCCATGCCAAAGGTAGCGCGAAGGCCTGCCCCACCCGCACCCACTACAATCACATCATACGCATGTTCTATAATTTTATAATCTGCCGACATAAGTTACCCTATCAATAGTGTACGAAACACCGCAATCAACGCCGCCAGTGCCAGCATCAGAAAACTTACGTTTACTGTCCAGACCGCAACAATTTTGACACCTTCCGCGGCAACATAATCTTCAATAACCACCTGCAAACCCAATGCAGCGTGATAAAAAACCGCAAGTATCAAAGCCACCATGCAAACTGTATTCAATGGTGATGCTAACCATTCTACCGTTTGTTGATAAGGCGCATGTAAGCTCAAATCGAGAAAAGTGATTAACCAAAAAGATAACATAATGAGCGCAACTGCTGTGACACGCTGCATCCACCAATGAATAGTCCCCGCTTTTGCAGAACCCAATCCGCGAACCTTGGCTAAAGGCGATCTAAATTCCATGAACACTCCTTAATTTGACAAAATTATTAATGTAGTTAGTGTAAGAACTAATGAAGCTGCCAGTTCAATCATTGCGTACCGGTTCAGGGTATTGCGGTCAAAACTTTTACCCGCATCCCAGATTAAATGCCGCACACCGTGACATAAGTGGAAAAAAAGCGCGTAAATAAAACCCCAATATAACAACTGCACCAATCCTATACTCGTAAAGGACTGCATCGCCGCATAAGTATTTGAACCACCCGCTAACGCGTACAAAATATAAACAACAAAGATCAATCCGACAGATAACAGCGCGCCGGTAAAGCGGTGGGTAATTGATAGAATGCCTGTTAAAGGCAGTTTGTAGACTTGCAGATGGGGTGAAATGGGTCTGTTATTTGATGACATCGTGTTATCCAATTGTTGTTTTAATCAAAAATCAACGCAACGGCCATTTTTTTCCCAATCGCCATAGCGAGTGGGCTCAGGTCCCTTTACTCCCCCAATTTCTTCAATAGGCTGTTGGGGAGGAATATTACCGGTCATTGGTTGTTCTGCTTGTATCGCATTAATAGTGTCTTCTATCATTTTATCTCTATGCATTGCTGATCATATCTTTTTAATAATTCTAAACCATAAGCGTATTAAACTTACGGTTATTTGATCTTATTTTGTTTTCCAAGATTAACCCAACACTTAATAAGACGTGCTTGAATATAAGATGACCCGCAAAAATATTACGCCGACACACACTAACCTCCGGTTGTGCAATATTTTGCAAGCCATTTATGACGATTGACTATTCAATTACTCAGGAAATTCTTTTTACTATATTAACTTTGTGTAGTGAACGGCTCTATTGCTGAATAAACTATCCGCCCTCGCTTTTCCCGGCATAGAAACAGACAAGACGCAAAGAACCAACCTCGTGACTGTGAGCGCCTTAAATTTTAATCCCTACGTTCTTTTTGGGTTATATTTCCAGCATAATCAACTATAACACTCCAGTCATTGCCAGATGCGTTAACAATCAAATCATATTCTTCGCCAACTCCATTCGGGTTTACCACTAATATCGCATCTTTAATGGTATAAGCACCGAAGACAGACTTCAAATTGTCATAGGCAACAGAGGGCATCATATTTGCCCCCTGGACGTTGTCGGCGTTAACAAAAAAACGGCCATTATCTCTATACAGTTCAATTATTTTCTCCTTATCCTTTTCTTCCTTAAAAGTAATTTCGTATAAGGATTGCTTAAAATGCGTTTTCTTTTCCGCGGAAATATCTATAGCATTCGGATGCCTTTTATAAAATTGGTCCATTATTTGTGCGGGTATTGCATCTCTACCCAAGATTTCAGCGTCTGCTGAAACCGATGACAGTGCCAACACTAAAAAGCCAACATTTAAAAAATAATTACGCGCCATTAATATTTACCTGTGTGAAAGTTAAAAAAGTTGGTTGCTATTATATAGCGTAAATCATTTATAGTGCCGCCCTTCACAGACGCTGCTCATAGATTTTCTTTAAATTACGTCCATAACCAGAACAGGGATTTCGTAAGTCACTAAAAAATAAAGGAACACCAATACCTGTGTTGGAATAAAATAGCGCAAGTCATTGATTAAAACAAGCCAGCCAAAGAGTACTACAAAAAAATCTGCCCTCCTCGCCCAAGCATTACTTTTCAAACGCCAATTAATGTATATCTGCATTTTCCCAATCAAAAATTAATCACGAACAAGCTATAATTTTCAGCTCCATTTCAGCTTTACGAGATAGAGTGGCAACACTTTAAAACACAGAGGAATATAAAATGAAGTCGCAAGAGTTAATTAAAGTATGGGATCTCCCGCTTAGGATTTTTCACTGGTTGCTGGTAGCCGGTTTCCTGGTCGCCTATCTGACTGAAGATGAATTATTAACCGTTCATGTTTGGGCCGGCTATCTGGTATCCGGACTGTTACTTTTCAGATTAATCTGGGGGTTTATCGGCAATGACTACGCCCGCTTCTCAAATTTTTTATGTAGTCCTGTTAAGTCAGTTGTCTATATTAAAGATGTTATCGCCTTGAAAGCTAAACGTTACATCGGCCACAATCCCGCGGGTGCGCTGATGATTATGTTGTTGCTGACAAGTCTGTTAATGACATCCATCACAGGATTTGCTGTCTACGGGGCAGATCAGGGCGCTGGACCGTTAGCCAATATAGTTGGAACAAGTTATGAAAAATTTTGGGAAGAAGTACACGAGTTTTTTGCCAACTTGACGCTTTTGCTGGTGTTTGTACATATCGCCGGAGTAGTCGTCGAAAGCGTTATACACCACGAAAATCTGGCAAAAGCAATGTGGAATGGTTATAAAAAAGCCGCCGGCAAATAAGTAATTTGGCGTAAAGTAACCTAACTAAATTCAAGCCTTGAACTTTGGGTACGTTACGCTAACCCGATAATACTGAAAAACATGACTAGCACGGTTAAAACCCAGCAATCTGCAACCGCTTCAAAAGCCGAAAACATTATTGCTATTTTGAGTATACTCGGCATTGGCTATTATCTGGTGCTGAGGTATGCACTGGATATTGGCCATGAAGTCTATACACTGTCAGTCAATGCCGCCTTAACTTCAGCAATCGCCAGCTTATATCAGGGACACACCAGTTTCTCTATTACACTGGTGCAACTGCCTCTGCTTGCAATTCTGCTGCTAGGTGGTATTCCTTTGGTTTATCAGCTCATCGTAAAATTATTCCGGGGAGATTTTGGCGCCGATATGCTGGCCGGCCTATCCATAGTCACTGCGGTTTTGCTGGATGAATATCTGGCCGGAAGTCTGGTGGTATTAATGCTTTCCGGCGGCGCAGCACTGGAAAACTATGCCGTGCGCAAAGCCTCGTCGGTTCTTGAAGCGCTGTCAAAGCGCATGCCGTCAGTTGCTCACAGAAAATCAGCTGACAAACTGACCGATATTACAACGGAACAGGTCTGCATTGGCGACACCTTATTGGTACTTCCTCATGAAATCTGCCCGGTTGATGGCACTGTACAGGAAGGTTCCGGCACCATGGATGAATCCTATTTGACTGGCGAGCCGTATATGATGTCGAAAACCACGGGTTCGCTGGTCATGTCCGGTGCGATTAACGGTGATTCGGCGTTAACGATTCGCGCAGATAAACTATCTGTTGATTCACGCTATGCCAAAATCATGGAGGTCATGCGTTCTTCCGAGCAGTATCGTCCGAACATCAGACGGCTAGGCGATCAACTGGGCGCATTTTATACGCCGCTGACAATTGTGTGTGCGCTCACTGCCTGGGCCATGAGTGGTGATGTCATTCGTTTTCTGGCAGTACTGGTGATTGCCACCCCCTGCCCTTTGCTGATTGGTATTCCGGTCACCATTATCAGCTCCATTTCCCTGGCAGCGAGGCGGGAAATCATCATCAAAAACCCGGCCATTCTGGAAACCATAGGCACTTGCCGTACCGCAATCTTTGATAAAACCGGCACGCTGACTTATGGCCGACCCTCGTTGACGGCATTGATTCCGGAAAAAAACCATACCAAAAAGGAAATCTTAACCCTGGTCGCCAGTCTGGAACGCTATTCCAAGCATCCACTCTCCGGCGCGATTATTAAAGCGGCAGAAAAAGCAGGGTTAACCTTATTAAACGTGACCAATATCGCCGAATTACCCGGTAAAGGCCTTACCGGTACGGTGATGAGTAAACAGATACAAATTACCAGCCGTAAAAACTTTGTTGAAAAAAACCCCGTGACTGTTGAAGATTTACCACCCATCACAGGAGGCCTGGAATGTATTGTGCTGATTGATGGGCATTATGCCGCAACCCTGCAATTTCGGGATGAAGTGCGTACGGACAGTTCATCATTTATCAATCACCTGCAACCCAGCCATCTTTTCGATCGTGTTATGCTGGTATCCGGCGACAGAGAATCTGAAGTGCGATATCTGGCCGAACAAGTCGGTATCAAGCATGTTTACTTTAGCCAAAGCCCTGAACAAAAACTGGAACTGGTTCGTAAAGAAACCCAAGCTGCAAAAACGGTCTATCTGGGTGATGGTATTAACGATGCGCCATCCCTGACTGCGGCGACTATCGGCATAGCCTTTGGTCAAAACAGCGATATTACCGGTGAATCGGCGGATGCAGTTATCATGGACAGCTCGCTGTTAAAAGTGGATGAGCTTTTTCATATTGGCGCGCGTATGCGCAAAATTGCCTTGCAAAGCGCAGTCGGCGGTATGGCGCTGAGTTTGATCGGTATGGTAGTTGCCGGATTGGGCTATCTTACGCCGGTAGCCGGAGCCGTTACGCAGGAAATTATTGATGTCCTGGCTGTTTTGAATGCCTTGAGAGCTGCTATTCCGCCAAAAACGCTTTCTGATTTTTAATAAAGTTTATTGAAAATTTTATCGAGCCGTTCCCATAAAAACAGATTTTTCCTGAAATCGGGATTGGTGGATATTATTGCCGTCTGCATAAACCCGGTTGTCCCTGCCCATCAAACGTTTTCTTGCCATAGGCTTTGTAATCATTACCGTTGCCGGCTGCTTATTGATCGAAGCGTTTCTCGGTTTATAATCGGGCTGGCTGTTTGGTCACAGCCAAAAAAACACACGAACGCTGTTATCGTTAATTTTCTCTCCAATATAACCTCTTTCTCGTTCAATAATTTCAACAACTATCTGTTTACCCCGAATAAGGATGAATAACATGCGCCTGCTGCTCATTGAAGATAACCATGATTTGGTCCGCATTTTGAAAAAAGATCTGGAAAAAGCAGGTTTCGCAGTTGATGTTGCCCATGATGGTATTGAAGGTGAATATTTGGGCAATGAAAGTATTTATGAGTTGGCAATTCTGGATTTAGGTTTGCCGCAACGCAGCGGTCTGGAAGTTTTAAAAAACTGGCGGGCTAAACAAAATACCTTGCCGGTTCTGGTACTGACAGCGCGAGATGCGTGGTATGAAAAAGTAGACGGATTTAAAGCCG
>JBAQEN010000671.1:0-1987 GCA_049286765.1 Methylococcaceae bacterium | reverse complement strand
ATTTATGTTCCAAGGTAGCCGTGCTTTCTGATAATCAGTTGGTTGCTTTTGGATCGCTGGCTTCGGTCCTAAGCTGCAAGCATCCTTTTATTGAAAAGTTTTTTTACAATAAACGCGCACAACGGGTATTTCAATATAAAGAGGCTATTACTCATGGGTAGAGATAAACACGCACTGATCACAGGGCTTTTTTTGATTGTTTTTGTGGCGGCGGTGACAGCAATCATTTACTGGATAGGTCATTTTGAGCGTGAACGTAATATCTATGTTATTTCAACCCGTGAATCTGTTTCCGGTCTTAATCCTGAATCAACTGTATTTTACCGAGGGATAGCTGTTGGGAAAGTGATCAAAATCATGTTCGACCCGCGCGATACCGGTTTTATACTTGTTCCCATTGAAGTCGATAAAAACATCGTATTTACCAAAGGAGTTTATGCGACTTTACGATTAAAGGGGGTAACGGGCCTGACCCAGATTCAGTTAGAGGATTCCGGCAATATACCCGCCGTGCTGCCGCCGGGAAATAATCGCTTGACGCGTATTCCGCTGGTGCCATCCATAACGGATAAATTAATGAGTTCAGGAGAAGAACTTTTGCATAAGGCTGATCATTTAATGGTGCGGCTTAGTTCATTGTTAAATGATGAAAATACCAAAAATATTGGCGGTATTTTAGGTAATTTGGAAACTTTGACGGGCAAACTTTCCGATCTACAGAAGAGTATTGATAAGGCGCTGGCCGGTATTCCTGCATTAACCACTGATACCCAAAAAACCCTATCCCATATCGATAGCTTGACTCGCGATTTACAGGGTTTAACCAAAGAAGTGCAAAACCTCAGCATAAAAGCCGGCAATCTTGCCGATACCGGCGAGGCTGCCGGCGATCTATTGATGCAAAAAACATTGCCGAAATTCAACAAATTACTTAACGAACTACACTCGACAGCACAGCAGGTAAAAAGAACAGCCAAGATGCTGGATAACAATCCGCAATCATTGCTGCTGGGGCCTGATCAACACAATTCGGGACCCGGTGAACCAGGCTATGAGGAACCCAAATGAAGCATTTATCAATCGGTTTGCTATTATTTTCCACGTTAATGTCCGGCACTGGTTGCAGTGTTTCCTCCAGACAACCTGTGATGCATGATTTCGGCTTGCCTGTTTCAACCTCGGCATACAAGAGCAAACAAGGAAATAATCCCGTAATTAACGTGGACGCGCCAACATGGCTGTGGGAAGATCGAATCCGTTACCGGCTGCTTTATGCATCTCCAACTCATGTGGACTTCTATACCCTGGATCGCTGGGTTGCCCCGCCACCCGAATTGTTTGAGCAGCTTCTGATTTCCAGCGGGAAGATCCGGAATCACTCTTTAATCATCTGGCTGCTTGACTTTGAACAGCAATTCGATGCACCTGATCGGGCTCATGTCATCTTGCGTTTCTCTGTGGAAGCCTATTCCCGCGACCCTGATAAGAAAATCAATTCACAGGAATTTTATCTGGAACAACCCACCACAACGCCCGACGCGTCAGGCGCAGTAAGGGGTTTTGCCCACTTGACCCGGCAGGCAGCTGACAGGATTCAGGTTTGGCTAGCGGGATTATCGGTTAACTGAGCCAGCTGATTAAAGCTGTTAAAATTGGGCAACGATTTTCTGCCCACTTGCTGCTAATGAAGTTATTTTCTTGAAACCGTAAATTTCTATTCGAATACCCCGTTAGTTCTACCTGGAATTTTTCAATGCTGATTGGTATTCAGTAGTTGAAAAGAACCTTATTAAAAGGCTTATTTGAACCTTTCGCCCCTTTCTCATTCGTTTTAATCCCCTCTTGCTTAGCAGTTAGGATTGATATTACTCATGTTTTTTTTAGTCATTACCTTGTGGCACGGAAATGGCTTAATTCTGTATGTTCTTATAAGGAAGTTAATTTAAGGGGGTAGTCAACTAGCGCCTCCTGTCACTAGATATAGGGA
>JBAQEN010000670.1:0-12714 GCA_049286765.1 Methylococcaceae bacterium | reverse complement strand
ATTCTCATCAGGGTACACATAGATTCCTCGCCTTTTGCCTTTATCCTACCATCAACGCCTTTTTGTGTGCCAAGATGAGCGATTTGCCCATACGTGGCGTGCCATTCCGGTTTAAGTTCAAGAAGCTGAGTGAAACATCCAAGAGCTTCTTCATATTGCCCGCTTCGCCTAAGTGCTTTTCCGCGATGATGTAAAAGTTCTGATTTCACATCCTCACCAATAGCCTTAGAAAGAGCATTTTCAAATATCTCTGAGCATTGGTTATAGTATTTTCTCCGCTCATCGCTGTCCGTGATCGTGTAGGAATGCACCTCTTTAGCATCGATTATGGACATGACCGAGGCGAGATTTAGATCAGGCGTGATTTCTTTGGCATGAATCTGTTTGTGTATATCCTGTTTCATTTCTCCTTCTACCTGAAGAAGTGCATAGGTGAGCCAGTCTGGATCGCGATCGCCACGTCGAATGTGCTCGTCGTGTATTTGCCTGTAGCCTAGGTGAATTTGCCGAAATACACTGGGCGTCATCGCGCCATTGTCTTTACCGATGTAATTCTCAATGGCTTCTGCTAACGCAGTGCTGTTCATGTCGTCTTGAGTAGCAACGCACACTAGATCATGTACCTTCATTACCCCGGGAATGTTTGCGGGCATTAGAAAAGATAGCTTTTGAAGGTTAATGCAAGCATTGATGCCAAGAAAATATCTCAGGAAATTTAAATCGTGAACTGATAAGCCAGAACTGGCTATCTTTCCAAGAGCTTGACGTGTGCCAGGCTCGAGCTTTGCGAGAATCTTGCGCATAATTGATACACCATCAGACCCTGAAATTGCCTCAGGATCATTCAAAACTTCCTTATAGAATTCATCCCTTGCAATGCCTTCAAGTTCTACTATTTTCCTAGTGGTGGATAGTATCAGGGGTGAGAAACTACATGCTTTGACGAACTCCTTACAGGTTTCAGAAACGGATTCAGGGTCTTCCCCGAGAATCTGTAAGGCAGATTCTTTTGACAATTTTGGAATAGCTAAGTACATCGCACTGCCAGGTGTCGCAACCTGAGAAGTCGCAAGGACAAATCCGCCTTTGCCAAAACCAACTGATAATTCTGTAAACTGCGACGCTTCCAAGCTACGCTCAATACTGTCAATCACTAGGATCGTTTTTGATGAATTGAATAATCCAGGAACATTGATCGGGGTTCCGCCTCTGGTTCTCTGAATCGCACTCAGGGATGTGTCAGGTTTCCAATCTTCACCTGAAATCCAGATGTAATTCTCAAAACCCTTCCCCTTATGATGGATGAAATCAATAGCTGCCTGTGTTTTTCCTGATCCGCTCAGTCCGTGGAGCACACAAATATTTTGACCATGCTTGTAGTGATGAAAAATCACATCTAACATGCCAGCATCGGAAATGTGTTGTTCACATCGAGCAGGCACTTTGCCGTAATACTCGTAGTTGTCTAAATCCTGCGAAAAACCAGGAAAAAACTGCTTGTAGAAACCAGCATTGGTGGTGTTGGAAATGGACTGATCGTAAATTATCTTGGCTAGCTCACGAGCATCATAAATGATGATTCTTTTTCTGTGGGATTGAGATTGTGGGGTTGAATTGAACTTCGAGCGAAAAGAGGGCGGTTCTTCCTGGTTGGCAATAAGGTAGATCTTATCTGGGCCGTCTGGTTTTTTGTGTGCAATGGCGTGCGCGATGTCATTGTTAATTTTTCCGTAAGTGGGAGTTGCTTTAGGGGTTTCGTCTTCAAAGTAATCTTTTATTGTGCTGTATTCGCCAACAATGGTCGAGTCATCAGAGAAACTGTCCACTGTATAACCACTTGGCTTGTAGTCCTTGTTGATACCGTGATGGATCATCCTTTTAGACTCGATTATCGAAATAACACTATGTCCAACCAGCTCCAAGTCAGTTGCATCAAGGCATCCTATTTCTTCAATTAGATTTTTGATAATGCGTTTTTTAACAAGTTCGAACATCAAGCACTCCAGATAATTTCACCCAACAGCTCTTGGGTTTCTTACTTTATGGTGTAAATACTAGCCTTGATCGCCATCTAGGTTGCGCATGGGGTGGGCTTGTAGACGTAGAATCAATGGGGTCAGACTCGATTGATTTGTGATTTATAGCAAGGTCGGGCACATGCTTTTCGTGCCCGACATTTCAACTGGCACTATTTATTTTATTTTGTACTCAATTTTTTATTCAGCTTTGCTTAAGCTGTTTAACTTGAGCATTAACCAATAAAGTCATGAATTGTTTGGGCTATGCCAGGAAATGCATTAATTATTTTTTTATCTGATGTAATTAATGGAATATTTAATAGTTTTGCCAAAACAACAAATTCACAATCGTATGCAGAACAATCACTGGCGTTTACCAAATGTAAAATTTGAACAGATGAAACTTCATACTCGTTTTCAAGCATAAGATTTTCAGCTTGTTGGATAATCATCAGAATTTCATCGAAAGTTAAAATATTTTTTCGTAGATACAGTGCTAATACATTACGAAACTCACTTTTCCAAAGACTTGGAGCAATCCATCTCGGCTCACGCAAGAGCAATTGTTCTGCTTGAGCGGATTTGTCGCTGTTGATGTAGAGATAGGCAATGGTATTCGTATCTGCGACAATCATGGCCTGCCTTCTGACTTGGCTTTATCAATCTCTTCATCAGTCAGCAAATAATTTGCCGTCTTAGCTCTCAACTGTTTTGCCATCGCCAAATGTTCAGCAACATTAACTTCATGTGGGCTCAAAGTGCGCTCTACGCAATAGAGAATTTCACTGTTTATGCTCCTGTGGTGTAAACGAGCAGCCTCCTTTAATTGATTATAAAGGCTGTCAGGTATATTTTTGAGGGTCAAAGTAGCCATAGTTAACTCCAGTTTTGGAACCAATTTGATTTCATTATGGTTTTTTTAAATCAAAAATCAAGTGAAAATTTCCGAAGCGTGACGGGGTTTGGGAGCAAGTTGCCTCGATGTAACGCAGTGAAATCGAGGATAATCGAAGCTTCACACTAATGGATTGAAATATGAGGGTTTTAATTTAGGCGCATGGGTAAATACCCAAAGAGGCACAAAGGATAAGCTTGATTTAGAAAGAATTCAAAACCTTGAATCGTTGCCGAAATGGTCTTGGGGTGTAAAATTTGAAAAGAGGAGTTAAAATCTGAAAAACACGTTGGTACTGTTGCCTCCGGTGGGCTTGCTTTCTCAGCTCGGTGAATTGGTTATAATGGGTTTCGGCTATCGCCACTACCTATTCTATTGCACTATCTACAGACCACAAATGAGTTGAATATAAGTTTTAAAAAACAGTTAAAATTCTAATTATACGATTTGAGTTGCCAGCCTAAAACATCAATCCTGTTTCTGAGCACACAACCCGATTATTTTAGTTGTGTCCTATTATTTTCATTTGCGCGCGGAGACTTTCAAGCTCTTCCATTAAATCGAGCGCCAAAGCAATACCGGCCAGATTAACCCCCAAATCACGCTGTAGCCGGAGGGCGGAACGGACACGTACCAGACTTGCTCCTGAAAAACGCCATAAGCGTAATTCCTCTCCCTGAGGTTCAATAATACTTTCTTCAACCAGGCTGATTACCCAGTCTGCATGGACACCGCAGGCGCGACATAGTTGTCCCAGCGTTAAACTGTCTTCTTCAATGACAGTGCCAGTATGCACTAATAATAAATCATGTGAGTTCATCGGTGCTATGCCCCCAGAGTCGGGCGTGGGTTAAAATCAAGTTCTTCACGCATTTTTTGGTAAATCGCCTTGGCTTTTTCGGTATTTGCCGGTGGCAATGCAATTTGCAGCACTACGTAGAAATCACCTGGTGTCTTGGCGGGTAACCCGCGGCCTGTTAAACGAAGCTTGCTACCTTGTCTGGAATTGGGGGGTATTTTAAGATCAACATCACCCTCAGGTGTAGGCACTTTGATTTTAGCGCCTAAGGCTGCTTCCCATGGCGCGATGGGGAGGTCAAGGTAAATGTCTGTTTCGGAAACCCGGTAAAGCGGGTGATTATTAAAAGCTATTTCAAGAAACAAGTCACCCGATTGACCTTTACCTGATCCAGGACTACCCTGGCCTGCTAGCCTGATATGTTGGCCCGCCTTGATTCCTTTCGGGATTTTGATATTCAGGCTTCTATGCTTAACCTGCACTTGGCCTTGTGTATTCATTTCAGGGGTTCTCAGGGAAATATTACGCGTGGCACCGTGAAAACTGTCTTCCAGATCAATATGGATTTTTGCATGGCTGTCCTGTCCACGGGCATGGAAGCCATATTGTTCCCTTTCAGCTGGACGGAATCCGGCACGGCCAAACAATTGTTCAAAAAAATCACTAAAGGCTCCAGCATCACCTCCGGTAAAACCACCCCCTCTAAATTCGAAACCTTCATTCCAGTTTGGTGGCGGCCTGAAATCCTGCCCGGCTTGCCAATGGGCTCCTAATTGGTCATAAGCAGCTCTTTTTTCAGGGTCCTTGAGCACTTCATAAGCTTCGCCAAGTTCCTTGAACTTTGCCTCGGCATCCTTTTCCTTGCTAACATCGGGATGAAATTTACGCGCCAGTTTACGATAAGCACGTTTAATTTCATCCTGGCCGGTATCCCGGGAAAGCCCCATGACCTTATAGTAATCTTTATACTGCATGTTAATTTACCCATATGATTACTAAGGCATAGAATCGTTGGACCATTATCCATGCCAAACAGTAACAATCTAATATCGAACAATGCCAGATAGCCAGAAAAAACAGAAGGCATGAATAGCATTATTACTTTTTCTGCTCATATTTTGAATCATAGCAATACTCGATACGATCAGTCCAATATTAAAACCTCGAAAATTCAAATTGGATGCTTCCATTACAACGAAAAATGTTTCAGTTGATGGCAAGAACCTTAAGGCTCGAAAGTCATTAAACAATTAACTTTTGGATAATCGCAATTGCTTAAACTAGACTCCTGTACTTTTTACGATTATTCTTCTCCGATTTTTTTAAAAACTATATAACCGTCTATATCTGAATTTAAGGTTCAGATTTAACAAAAAACTAACGGGGAATTTATGTGCTGGAGTGGGGAAGCATCAACAGTATTGGCGACTATCGGCTTATCGAGCACCGCTTATTTTTATTACAAAAAAGAACCCGCCGCGCTTTGTGCTGCTTTGGGATACTTTTCTTTGATGGAAGTGCTACAAGCTTATACTTACACGGTAATAGATGAATGCGATAATCCGGGAAATCAGATCGCAACACTATTGGGTTATATTCATATCGCTTTTCAGCCGTTTTTTGTCAATGCCGTATCCATGTATTTTATTCCTGAAAAGATCAAAGCCAGGGTTAGCGCACCGGTTTATTTTATATGCTTTGTAACAACAGTTTGTTTATTGATACGCCTGTATCCTTTTGAATGGGCTCCTGCCTGTTACGAAGTTAAAACTCGGTTTATTTTATTTAGCCAATATATCGATTCATTTAATATACCCTTTTGCGGTAAACGAATTTGTTCTATTTCAGGTGACTGGCATATCGCTTGGGAAATCCCGGCTTCGGCTAATCTGGTGTTGTATAACATGTATGTTGTTTCGGCTTTTTTATTGCCTGTTCTTTATGGTTCATGGAAAATGACTATCTACCATATTGTTACAGGACCGTTTCTGTCGTATTTAACCACCCGCAACCCTAACGAATGGGCGGCGGTTTGGTGCTTATATTCAATCGGCTTATTGCTATTATTGCTTAAAACCCCTATACGCGGCTTTTTACATGTTCGTTCCTGGTTTTGGTGGAAATATCTGAAGATTTAAGGCGAGATATCCCCAGAATGAATATAACCGGATCTTTCAGGTTTTTTTTCATTTTAAAGCAGAAAATGGATAATAAGACCAGTTTTCGTCTAGATTCCTCGCAGGAAATAGCCTTAAGTTATTCCCAAGAAATTAACTCGCTTCGGTAGAAGCGGTTATAAAAGCACTTGTTCGCCGCTAATGCCGCTCCTATAATTTTAGAATTGCACAACACAATATGTTCTACCGGGAATCAATCAAGCATCAGGATTTACGTAACAACTCAGTAAACTCCTGCGCTGGCAAAGCTTGACTATTCAGATAACCTTGATATCTATCACAGCCTTTGCCCTGCAAAAAAACCAATTGTTCGGGGGTTTCCACACCTTCAGCCAGAACTTTAAAACCCAAGGTATGAGCAATAGCGATAATAGTAGCGGTAATTTCCATATTGCCTTGCTGAAATGGAATATCGTCAATAAATCTTTTGTCGATTTTTAATACATCCAGCGGAAAGTATTTGAGACAGGCAAGAGACGAATAACCTGTACCGAAATCATCAAGGGCAAGACCAATACCTTGAATATGTAGATTATTAAGAACAGCCATAGCTTTGTCTTTATATTCCATCAATCCTTTTTCAGTTATTTCCAATACAAGGTACTCTGCTGGAAAACCCGTTTCACATAGCACAGCAGCTACCAGGATATTAATATCGTTATATCGGAATTGATGCGGAGAAATATTGACCGATAAGGTTACCGCTGGTAAGCCTTGATCCAGCCATTGACGTCCTTGTCGGCAGGTTTCTCGTAATACCCAAGCGTCAATGTTCATAATTAAACTGGATTCTTCAGCAATGGGAATAAAGTGTTTCGGCAAAAATAGCTCTTCGTTTGAATTTTGCCAGCGCACCAAGGCTTCAGCACCGATAATGCGTCCACTTGCAATATCAATCTGCGGCTGGTAATAAACGCGCAATTCCTGTTGTTCAATCGCCAGGCGTAGCCGTGTCTCCAGTTCAATTCGTCTACGGGCTGCGAGGGTCAGTTCTTCTGAAAAATAGGCGAAGCAACCGCGACCCCGGTCTTTAGCCTGGTACAGTGCAGTGTCAGCGTTATCCATCAACATTTCGGGACTATCACCGTGTTGTGGATACAAGCTGATTCCTATGCTGACACCAATGCGTACTTCATAACATTGGCTTAACTGGAAAGGTCTATTTAAATCGGTAATGATGTCTTCAGCGATCCGTGCTGCATCTTCCGGGTGGGCAATATCGTTCAGTAATACGATAAATTCATCGCCACCCAATCGAGCGACGGTATCCACATCGCGTAACCTTGTTGTTATGCATGTAGCGACCTGTTGCAGTAACTCGTCGCCAGCCAAATGTCCCAGGCTGTCGTTGACTATTTTAAAACGATCTAGATCGAGCATTAGTAATGCCAGTTGCTTCCCTTCACGCCGCTCCATGTCGATACTGTGTTTCAATCGATCCAGCAATAACCGGCGATTTGGAAGCCGGGTAAGCGGATCATAGAAGGCGAGTTGTTTGATTTTTTCTTCTGCATTTTTACGCTCTGTAATGTCAGTCAGCATAACAACGTAATGCGTAATCTCACCATCGATGGCTTTCACTACGGTAATGGTAAGCCATTCGGGATACACCTCGCCATTTTTGCGCTTATTCCAGATTTCGCCCTGCCATGCTCCAGTTTGTTTGATTCTATCCCGCATTTCTGTGTAAAACGCCGTGTCATGACGGTCTGAATGAAGCAAATACTGAGGTTTGTGGCCTAATGCCTCCTTGTCTGTATAGCCTGTGATATGGGTAAAGGCTTTATTGACCTTGATAATGATGTTCTCGGAATCGGTAACAATTATACCTTCCTGGGACTCAAAAGCGGTCGCGGCAATGCGAAGCTCGTCCTCGGCGGACTTACGTTCGGTAATATCTGCGTGGGTTCCGCTCATCCGGATGGGACGCCCGTCCTGATCTCGTTGAACAATCTTTGCGTGATCAAGAATCCATCTTAAACTGCCATTCTTGTGTATCATTCGGTATTCGATTTTGTGTATCGACGAACGTCCATCGAGAACATCTTGAATTGACTGCCATGCCTTTTCCCGATCATACAAATAAATAAAGTCTGTCCACTGTTGTGTCGTGTGTTTTATCTCTTCATGGCTATAGCCAAGCATTTCTGCCCAAACAGGATCACGCTCCACTTCATTGGTATCAATTTTCCAATCCCAAAATCCAAGTTCACTACCTTCCAGTACGAACCTCAAACGTTCTTCGCTCTCTATCAGTGCAGTTTCCGCCAGACTATGTTCAATACCCAGTTGCGCCAGGTTGGCGTAATTTTCAATTAAAGTAATTTCTGCATCCAATGGTCGTGCTGGCTGTTTATGATAGATCGCAAATGTTCCAAGCACTTCCCCTCTGTTATTTTGGATAGGTTGCGACCAGCATGATTGCACATCGGCTATGTTTGCCAGATCACGAAACGATTCCCAATAAGGATGTTGTTGTATGTCTTCAACAATGATGCGTGCATTATAATATGCTGCCGTTCCGCAAGAACCCACGCCATCCCCTATGGCTAAGCCATCTATGGCATGATTGTAAACATCTGGTAAGCTTGGCGCCGCCATATGCTTTAGGTGCTTGCCCTCTTTATCCAGCAACAAAATAGAACACAACATTCCAGGATGCAGCGCCTCAACCTGACATGCAAGTTGATGCAGTAGCTTCGGCAGGGCAACACCCTGATTAATTTGCTGGAGAATTCGATTTTGTAATGCCAGTTCATCAGTGCGTTTACGTAACTCTTTTTCTGTTTCTATACGCCGACGATTTTCTTGTTTTATTTTTTGATTGGCAAGGTATAGGATCAATGCAATAAAGCTAAGTAGTATCGCCGCAGCCGCTGTAACCTTTAGATATTGGCTCAGCTTTTCTTTATCGATTCCTGATTCATTTGTATAAATAAATCCTTTCAGTAAATGATCATTTTCAACCATACCTGCCCGCACGAAGGTTTCAGCCATGTGCCGCCAACGCCATGGATTCATATGACCCAATTCCATTAAGTCGGGTAATATCAATGAATGCATCGCCTCTGCTTCAAATTCAAGATGCTCCCTGGATTTGGTCACTTTATATTTATTGAGCAACAGATCAATAATGTCCTGTGGATGAGCCATTGCATATCGCCAGCCATCAAGACTGGCTTCGAGAAATGCTTTTACCCGTTCAGGATGTTGTTTAACTTCATTTTCCGTGGTAAACAAAATATCGCTATAAAAATCAACACCGTAGTTACGCGGATTAAGAGAAGTAAATTCAATACCTTGCTGTTTTAGAAAATACGGTTCATTGCTAATATATGAGTTAAATGCATCGACTTTGCCATCAACCAGATCCTGGATTTCAAAGCTGCTGGGTATAATATGGATGTCATTTAAATCAAGGTTCTCATTGTTAAACATGGCTATAAAATCAGCATCCACATATCTGCCGAGCATCATCACTTTTTTCCCGATTAAATCATCGGGTGAACGAATTTTAGATTCTTTGCGTGCGAGTAATACGGATGGAGAATGCTGGTATATAGCAGCCAAGGCCACCAGCGGTGCACCGCGCAAACGCTCAAAGAGTAACTCACTATTGGCAACGCCGTATTGTGCATAGCCTCGTACAACTTCATTTACCGGCATTTTTCCGGGTGTGCCATTATGGATAATAACGTCCAGTCCTGCTTTTTTATAATAACCTCTTTCCAAAGCGGCATAGTATCCGGCAAATTGAAACTGGTGATGCCAACGTAACTGCAAATGAATAACGTCAGCGAAAACAGAAAAACACGAACATAACAGTGCAACCCCAAAAATAAGTCTCGTTAATGTCGTGATGAAATTCATCCAGTTTAGGTGGAATAGCATAGTAGAGTTTCAGAAAGTGATGGCAACTACAGTTAAGGGCGCCTCTATTAATTCAATTTTAAATATTGGTGCTTATAAATTTCAATGACTTATATTCGTCAATATTATGAAAAAAGCAATTTTTAGAGGTTCCCCTAATATAAAATCACAGCTATGGATACAGCCATGGCTAATTCACGTATAAAAATAGCTACTGGCAGAATCCGGGAAGCCCCACCCACTCATACGAGAATCCACGTCATATCTGGGTTATATGATAATTTCCAAATGTGGCCAACCAAGCTACATAATAACCGTTAAAAACATTTAACAGGCACGCAGATGTTGTGCCAAGGGTTAAACCCTATCATTTACCGGGTAATTGTAATGACGTCCATTCGATATTAGGTTATAAAAAAAATAATTCAATATCAATGATATCTTATTCGATTCATAAGTGAAGTCTGACTTTTCATTCTTTGTTCAAATCAGAAGACAATAACGTAAGTTCTAAGTGGCCGAATAAATTTACTACCGTACTAAAGTGGTAAGTTAGTGACAAAAAAAATCACTATGACTCAATTTTGGTCAGATTGCGATAAATGATTATAGAACTCTTATTAAACATAGTGGAGTAGGGAATGAGTCGATGTGACGATTCCCATGAGTTGACATCAAGCGCTATCCGGTTTTATATTTTTTAGTTCTGCACATAAAATGAATCTTAGAAAGTTGATATAGCAAGTTGAAATGTAATTAAACTCTGCATCTTTTTGCGAAAAAAATGGAAAATTTCAAGTCAACAAACTGTCTGCTACTTTAAAATAAACATTTTCACTGGGACAACTCCAGAATCGATTGATTTGTTAAGATGTTAATCGCTTTGATGAGGGTGGGTACAATCAACCTGACGTAGCTGGTTTTATCCCGGAGCTCTTAGATGCACGAACAAGGATCACAAGCTCGCGCGTATGTTTCTAAAAAATTGCTAATACACTATTTTAATGTTCGCTGGGCGTTAATTAGTAAACATACTACAATGTAATCAATAGAATAGTACAAGAAGCGGTAACTTTTAGAGAATCTTATAGCAATATCTAGCAGTTACGTAGCATACAAGGAATCCAAATTAGTGAAGTCAACCTATTAAAATAAACGGTTTCTATGACAAACACTACCGAAATCTTTCCCTGGAACGAGAATTTCAAAACCGGTATAGCAAGCATTGATCAACAGCATCTTCGCCTGGTAGATTTGATCAATAAGTTAGCCAGTCATATGATACATCAGTCAGACACAGCCACCTTGGATAGCATTTTTACCGAACTATCTGAGTATGCCGTTTATCACTTCCATACCGAAGAAAGTATTTGGTCCCAATATTTTTTGGATGACGAACTGGAAACCGAACACAAACAATCCCACCAGGACTTCATTGAAACCGTACTTGGCTTGAAGGCAGAAGAAAATACCAAGCCCCCTGGACAAATTGGCACCGATATCCTTTCATTCCTCACCCATTGGCTGGCTTACCATATTCTGGATAGTGACATGCGCATGGCCAAGGCAGTGCTTGGAATACAGTCAGGCTTGTCCCTGGCAGATGCCAAGGCTCAAGTAAAAATGGAAATGAGCGGAGCCATGAAGATACTAATCGAGACGGTCCTCTCGATGTATGATAGCCTCTCGAACCGGACACTGCATCTGATGACGGAGATCCTTGAGCGGCAAAAGGCTGAGGCTCAACTTCTACTCGCAGCCAATGTATTTGAAAACACTCTGGACTCGATATGCATTACTGATATAGCAGCCAACATCATTGACATTAACCCTGCGTTCTGCCAGACCTGCGGTCTTACCCGTGAAGAATTGCTGGGGAAGAATTTAAAAGCTCTCAAGTCAGGTTTTTATAATCAAGACATGTCGTCAGCTTTATGGGAAACCGTCAATATTAAAGGACACTGGTGCGGAGAGATCCGTAACCGCAAGCCAAGCGGAGAACTTGAAACCGAGTGGCTAACGTTTTCTTCAATCAAAAATGAACAAGGGGTGATCACCAACTATGTCGGAGTGTTTTCCAACGTGTCTCAATTGTTCAAACGACAGAACAATCTGGAATTCATTGCCAACCATGATTCACTAACAGGCCTTCCTAACCGTATCCTACTAGCAGATCGTCTTGAACTGGCTATTGCCAGAGCTAACAGAACCAGTGAATTATTTGCTGTTTGCTATCTCGATCTGGATGGGTTCAAACCAGTAAATGACCGTTTGGGGCACGCAGCAGGCGATCACTTGCTATGCGAAATTGCAAAACGATTTAAAAACGTTGTACGAAACAATGACACGGTCGCCAGAGTGGGAGGGGATGAGTTTGTAATTGTACTGGGTGAAATAAAATCGTCAGATGATTGTATAACGGTGCTGGACAAACTATTAAAGGAGATTGGCAAGCCAGTCCAAATCGGAAACGAAATAGCCCGTGTCACGACCAGCATCGGCGTTGCTATTTTTCCTAACTGTGGCGCCGATTCGGAATCATTATTAAAGCTTGCAGATCAGGCCATGTATTTAGCTAAAAGCTCCGGGAAATCGCGCTACCAGTTTGCTTAGACATTTGAAAAATGGGCACAGAATATTGGCAACTATGCAGGATGAAAATACTTGCAAGATATGCAAATAAAAACGTTGACGGACTGGAATAAGTTTCAATCAGCTACCCATCTTTCCGCTCCTCTATCAATGAGAGCGGAAGTGAAACCGGTAGCAATTCGCCGATTCGACCGTTGACTTAGGCGGTTTTTTAAAGTGATTCTTGAGAGTCTTGAGAGGGTGTAAATAATTTTGTGTAACTGCTTATTTTCAGCATAGTAAAATTCCTTTAGGAGGAATGAAAATGAGCAATATCATCAACGACCCAGTTTTAGTTACAGCGATTCAGGATTTGGCCCGAGG
>JBAQEN010000669.1:0-1533 GCA_049286765.1 Methylococcaceae bacterium | reverse complement strand
GCAAAAAGTGCGCCGCGAATTTTCTCGAAACCATACGTATCATTTTTGATGAGCACCTCCCTCGCTGGAACTATCGGGCTATCGCACAAGAAAACTGATTTCGGGAAGTTATTTTTAGCAAAATCCTTACACAGCTTGTTGCAGAATTAAAACAGTTAGATCAATGAAATAAATGGGTCTGACCCTCTTTTTTCCTCCTTTTTTTTCTGATTTACTTATTTAGGAGTTCGTATGAGAAGTTACACGGCAATTGTTGAACGATGTCAGGATACTGGTCTCTATGTAGGTTTTATTCCTGGATTCCAAGGCGCGCATACGCAAGCGGAAACCTTGGATGAGCTCAATCAAAATCTTCGGGAGGCCGTTGAAATGTTACTTGAGGATGGTGAACCGATGATGGAAGCAGAATTTATAGGCACCCAAAATGTTGTTGTGGCTTAATAATGGGACACTTACCTGTTCTTAAGCCTTGCGAAGTCATTGCATTGCTTGAAGCATTGGGGGTTTGCCGAACTTCGGCAACGGGGTTCTCACAAGCAATTTCGCCACCCTGATGGCAGATGTACAACAGTGCCATTTCATGCAGGGCGTGATGTGTCACCGATTTTGCTCCGGCAAATTGCAAAAGATATTGGTCTTTCTGTCGAAGAACTTCTTAAAGCCCGAGTCTAACTATTGATCATTTTTGCTGGCTGAAATTTAGGAAACCAGAAATAATATTGCCCATCATTATGAAGATGAACCACAACAAGCAGCAGAAGCACTGAGTGCAATTTATGCAGCAAAACCGATTTTAGAAAAATTTTACACTTCGCTTAAGGCAAGCTATATTGATACACGGGATAGAATAAATTATTCATAGTGAAGGAAAAAAATGAGACGACAAAAAAATAGTCCGCAACCTGGCAAAAAGGAGCAACAATTGAGATAATCGCTGAGCTAACAGGCTTGCCAGAATCAGAAATTAAACACATTTTACAAAAAGCGAGTGATCAATGATTTTTCAAGACGGCATTTACTCCGCTTTTTGCAAAATTAAAACAGATAGATCAATATGTTTTTAAATAAATGGGTCTGACCCCTTTTTTCTTTTTCGTTGTAAATTGTTGAGGTCTTCAAACGTTCAGGCAGGTGTTGCAAACCCCGGCCAGCTTCGGAGTTACATCAATATGTCATTAAATAAAGGGGTCTGCCCCCTTTATTTGTATTTGGACTCTTTTGACCCGGATATTACAGGAAAAGTTATGCTAACGTTAAATATTGATTACGAAGTGTTACCTGATAGAGTTATCACCATTAAATTGCCGGAATCTGTTCGCCCTGGGCGACATGAACTGGTTATTGTTGTTGAGGAAAATGAGACAGCAAAAATTGGATCGGAATCAAATGCGGAAGCATTGATGGAATTCGCGCCAGAGACTATGAAAGAATTCAAAATGCCGGAAACTTGCCCTATGACTGCTTCCGGCATTTTTTTGAAAAATGGTCAACAAGCTATGATTTTATCTGGAAAGTTAGCCCATTATTCAGCTG
>JBAQEN010000668.1:0-4104 GCA_049286765.1 Methylococcaceae bacterium | reverse complement strand
CCGTAAACAGAGTGGATGACGAAATGCATATCGCCGGTTTCATCGAAAAAACGTTCGAAAACGATGTTGTTAAACGTCGGTAGCACGGTCAGTGCGGCTTTAGAGGTCGCCAGATAGTCGTATAACTGATCGGCCGCTGCGGCAGGTAAAGACAACTCGTCGTAGATAAACCGGCGAGCTGCATCTTCTCCCAGTTCCAGCAGATGATCGATCGTGCCCGTCAGCTCCGATACCGCCGCAGACAACTCATAACTGCGGCCAGGCGCTTCGCCGAACCAGAACGGAATATTGGGCGGCTGGCCGTGAGCATCCTCGACAAAAACCTTGCCTTGCTCGATTTTGAGCATCCGGTAGGAACTGTTGCCGAGTTGAAAAATATCGCCCGGCAGGCTCTCAAACGTGAAATCTTCGTTTAAAGTGCCGATAAACAGGCTCTCAGGTTGTAGTATGACATCATAATCGAACTGATCGGGGATGGCGCCGCCATTCATGATAGCCGTCAAACGGGCAGCTTTTCGCGGCCGCAGCATGCCATGGACGACATCGCGGTGCAAATAGGCACCGCGCCGTCCGCGCCGGGTGTGATAACCGTCGCTCAGCATTTTAACAACGGCCGTATACTGATCCAGCGTGAATAAACGATAGGGCCAGGCTTTGGTAATGACCTGAAACAATTCCTGTTCCTGCCATTCCCGGCAGGCGACTTCGGCAACGATTTGCTGAGCCAGCACGTCGAGAGGGTGATCGGGAATTTGAATGCTATCAAGCTGGTCTTTTGCAATCGCTGCCAACAGGGCGGCGCATTCCAGCAGATCATCGCGCGATAACGGAAATAACCGGCCCTTGGGTATTGCCCCAAGACTATGCCCGGAGCGGCCGACGCGTTGCAGAAAGGTAGCAATCGTATGCGGTGATCCCAACTGGCAGACCAGGTCGACATCGCCGATGTCGATGCCGAGCTCTAGTGAAGCTGTCGCCACCAAAGCCTTAAGTTGACCCTGTTTCAGACGATTTTCAGCAGATAATCTGTGCTCTTTGGCAAGACTGCCGTGATGCGCTGTTACAACCGATTCGCCCAGCCGGTCGGCCAGCGCGGCAGCGGCCCGTTCGGCCAGCCGCCGCGTGTTGACGAAAATCAACGTGGTATGATGTTCATTAATCAACTGTTCCAGGCGGTCATAAATTTCAGTCCATACCTCATTGGCCATAACGGCTTCAAGCGGCGAGCTTGTGACTTCAACCAGCAAATCGCGCTGCCTGACATGCCCGGTGTCAATGATAGTGCAGGGCACGTTGCGATCGCCGGTCAAATAATGGGCTATCGCTGTCAGCGGTTTTTGGGTCGCCGACAAGCCGATGCGTACCGGCGGCTGCCGCCCAGTTAATTGAGTGAGCCGCTCCAGCGACAACATCAGATGCGCGCCGCGTTTGTTGCCTGCCAGCGCATGAATTTCATCAACGATGACGCTGCGGACGGTTTTCAGCATGTCACGCCCGGATTCCGACGTAAGCAGGATGAACAAGGATTCCGGCGTCGTGACCAGGATATGCGGATGAAACCGTTTCATCGCTGCACGTTCGGCCTGAGTGGTGTCACCGGTGCGCGTTTGGGCCCGGATGACGATGCCAGGTAAAGAGTCTTCCAGCAGAGCCATGCCGATGCCGGTCAAGGGTTCTTCCAGGTTTTTATGGATATCATTCGATAAGGCTTTTAACGGCGAGACATAAAGCACCTGTGTCTGGTCGGGCAATGAAGACGACAGCCCTTGCTTAACCAATTGGTCAATAACGGCCAAAAATGCCGCCAGCGTTTTACCCGAACCCGTAGGCGCTGCGATCAGCGTCGATTGACCGGCTTGAATAGCAGGCCAGGCAAGGGATTGGACTTCTGAAGGCGCTGCAAATTGACTCAGGAACCAATTGGCTACCACCGGGTGAAACGCGCTTAAAACTGGAGACACGGAAACCTTAAGTCTGAATAGTAGGTAATGACGTAAAAGAGAAAATCATTTGAAAATTTAAATTGCTTGTTGCGAGACGCCTTCGTCGCGATCAAGCGTCCCGTATGTCCAACTCGCGTCGAGGGCTACGCTCCCAGAAAATTGCGTTTTGAACCCTACAAACCCAATTCAAACAGTAATTTAATCGATACATAAATAACAAGCACCATCGTAAACAGATAGGCACTGTACAGCAACGGCTTTTCTATAAACGCTTTCAGCAAGGTCTTCTGCTGGCCCGCTTTTTTAAGTTGCAAATAATGCTCGCGCGAAGTGAGAAAGCGCTGCTGCTGATAAGCGTTGAGCACTGACCGGGCTTTTTCCAGATCGGCATCATCTCTAAGCCATAACGCAGGCACAGACATTCCCCAATTACCTGCTGACGTTTCATAAAAATCGATATTCTGCTCAATCAGTAATTCGCGCACGTCGTTAGCTTCATCCTCGGGCACGCCGCGTAAGGAAAATAATAATGTTGTCATGATTTATTGTGATTGGAAAGGCTGCTAACTTAAAAATCGGATATTATAGCTACAACAAATTCGCGCGTACTGACAAACGCGGCAAATTCGCGGCTATGGTTGTTTCCTTACGTTGACATCAGGAACGATACAATAACACCTAATTTAATGGCTGAGTAACTTTTGGTCACCATCAAAAACGCCCTACACTGCCTATAGAAAATACAACACAGCCATGAACAATAAAGACCAGCAATTGATAACAGCAACCCAAAACTGGTTAAAAACTGTCATCATTGCCTACAACATCTGTCCTTTCGCCAATCGTGAACTGGAAATCGGGAGTATTCATTTCAGCGTCAATAACGACGCGGAAATTGAAAACTGTCTATTGGACCTGATGCTGGAATGTGATCGATTGGATACCGGCTCAAGCATAGAAACCACCCTTCTGATATATGACAATGCTTTTACAGCATTCGAGGACTATCTGGATTTTCTTGAACTTGCCGAGACGCTGTTAATTGAACAAGGTTATGAAGGTATTTACCAGTTGGCCAGTTTCCACCCGGATTACTGTTTTGAAGAAGCCGAACCCGACGATCCGGCTAATTACACTAACCGCTCGCCCTTCCCCATGTTACATCTATTGCGAGAAACCAGTATTGAGCGTGCAGTACTCGCCTACCCGCATCCTGAAAACATCCCGCAACGAAATATTGAGTTAACCCGTGATTTGGGACTTGCCAAAATGCAGGCATTATTAGCAGCCTGTTATCCGTCAAACAATAACTGACATTGACGGAGTTGCCCTATTGGAATAGGTACCCGCGCAAATGCGAACTGACCTTCTTCCTCATAAAGAAGGCCGGTATTAGCGAATCTAAACAGCAAGTAACCCGTATGAAGTAAAACAGATTACGGGGAAGCGTGGCTCCGCTTCGATCGATGCGCCTTCAAGTTAACCAAAAGTTGAGCCATTCCAGCCCCAAAATTCAGCCGGGCAGTTGCTAAATTCGATATAAATACGCTCGGCTGTCAACGGTAAAATACCCGTTAACAACCTGCTTATCGATGCGGACAGAGCCTTGGCTTGCGTGGCGCTTAATCCTATGCTTTTACATTCCAGATAAGCCAGCGGCTGATTGCCACCGCCGAATAACATCGCTTTGCCGCCTTCCAGTTCCACCATCACGTAGCGTTCCGGTTTGCCGGTCTCTTTGGCGAGTAGCTGAGAAAGTCCGCTGAGCAAAGGTTCGGATTGGCTTTGATTGATGGTAACGTTGGTGCTGAGTTTTAAGAAAGGCATGGTGTACTCCTCAAAATAAAGTGAAGGTGAAGCTGGGAAGAATCGACAATCTCCAGCGGTGGATAACGTGGTATTTTACGCCATCAACTGTAGAAACAGTCACGATAGATACTGCAATAACTATAAAACCTGATCTAACCATAACTTACCCGAGAACTTGGATTTTCATTCGAACTGCGAACGCAATTCTTTCTTGGCTTGTTGCCAATCCAGAACTTCGATGCTGCTAGCCTGAAATTTTTCTTCGGTCTCTTTGAGTTCTGTTTCATGCCAAGCCAGATTAGGAAAACTGCTTTCGTCACCTACCAAAGCGCTTCGATAATCTTAAGTTTTT
>JBAQEN010000667.1:0-1707 GCA_049286765.1 Methylococcaceae bacterium | reverse complement strand
CATCATAATATCGTTAAAGTGTTGATCAACTGCCGCTTTTCCATCGATGTTTCCGAGAGTAAGATCTCCTAATCCGACTACAAAGGATGGCAGATCACTAGCAATGAGATCTTGAACTCCACCCATGTTGAAGTAGGTGGAAGTGCTGCCCATATTACCCTGAGCATACACGTTAAAATCCGAGCTGCCCGGAGCCGGCCCAGTGCGAAAGCTACGCTCTGGCTTGTTGCCAATTTTATAATAATAACGGGTATTTTCTATCAGGCCGGTTAGCTTTGCTTCCCAGAAAGGGCCTTTGGATGAAACAGGAACTGGATTAGGCTTCGTTGCGATTACCTGGGAATAATTTCCGGAGCTTAGGCCATAACCAATCGAATTTTCTGTCGAAGTACCCCGCCAGTTAAAAGTAACCGAATCCTTGCCGGTAACGGTCCAGTGAATCTCGTCAGCCGCAAACGCGATATTGACTACTAAAAGAGCCATGGCGAGAAATTGTAAATATATCGTTTTCATAATATCCTCTTTCAACTATAAGTATTTGTTGAATTTAGTTTCTTGCTCAAGAATGGCTGAGCCCCATAACTTTTGCCATGTAAATTTTAGCTAGTCGTTGTATTTGCAACTGTTGTTGTATATTCGCCCCATGAAAATTGCTGTCTAATTTCTGCCTTAGCGTCTTCAGTTGCGGGCAACTGGCTTCTCTCAATAACGGTATAATTAACATCTTCCTGAACCGGATTGCTGGCGGAATTGCTGCAATTTTTAAGGCTGATTTCGAAACCCATCGTATCGACATTACAAATACCAACTACATAAGCATGGTTTTCATTGGCGCTTGAGCCTTCAACTACGACGACTGGATCAATATAAGCGCCGCTAAATTCAACTCGGGTCCAGTGATCTTGCGCGAGCACATCATTGCTACCCTGAGCATAAAATTCAGCAAGCGCATGTATATTTGAAATAACAGCAGTTTCCTCTGCATGGGCAAGATAGGGTTTACCAATAAGGCCCAAGGCTAAAGCTGTAACTAACGTAATCAGCTTAAAGCCAATAATTGTTTGGTCTGTGAAATCAACAGATTGGTATTGTTTCAAAGCGCACTTATTAAAAGTTTGCCCCAGATTTAACGCACCTTGTTCGTTGAATTTCCTGCTTTGTTTGTTAATTTTCACAACTCTTCTCCTAAAATAATTTAGGTCCGAGGAGTTCCTATATGGGTGAACTACATTAATCGAAGTAATTAAAGAGAAACTCAAAAAATTCAATAAAGCTCCTTTTCTTGAGGAAGAGGACATTGTTAGAAGTTCCCTAAACTACTTTTTGATTCTGGCGATCCCACTGTCATAGGAAAATTCCTTTAGACTGGTAATTTTGCGTCACCACCTTTCGATGGTTTTGCCTTTTTCAGATAAATGCGCCTACATTAATATAGGCCAAGACAGGAACGATTTTTGCTGGCGCTTTATATCGCCGCTGTTGATTTAAAGATAGTAGAAGATTTTATGATTACAAGTAAATCAATCACAATTCTATATGGCTATTTGCGAACTCCAGTTGGGCCAAGGTACTGGTTCCGTTGACATTTAACTAATCTTCGTGAGTCCAGCCTCCCTAAACTATTGATTTTTATTGTCAGCTGTTTTCCGTTCGATAGAGTCCTTTAAAATCAATGATCTTTTTTGAACTTTCTCCGTAGTACCATCT
>JBAQEN010000666.1:0-3084 GCA_049286765.1 Methylococcaceae bacterium | reverse complement strand
GGTCTTAATAATGCATCATCCAGCACATCCGCACGGTTAGTCGCGGCAATCACAATTATGCCTTCATTACCTTCAAACCCGTCCATTTCAACCAGCAACTGATTAAGGGTTTGCTCACGCTCTTCATTGCCTCCGCCCATTCCTGAACTGCTTCGTTTTCTGCCAACGGCGTCTATTTCATCGATAAAGATGATGCAGGGAGACTGTTCCTTGGCCTGGGTAAACAAATCTCTTACCCTTGACGCTCCGACACCAACATACATCTCAACAAAATCTGATCCGGAAATAGAGAAGAACTTAACTTTTGCCTCGCCGGCAACGGCACGGGCAATGAGGGTCTTGCCCGTTCCTGGAGGTCCGACCATCAATACGCCGCGCGGAATTTTGCCGCCCAGCTTTTGAAACTTTTGCGGCGCCTTTAGAAAATCAACGAGTTCTACAACATCTTCTTTTGCTTCTTCACAACCTGCAACATCCGCAAAAGTGATTTTCACCTGATCTTCTTGAAACATTTTTGCCTTGTTTTTTTGAAAGGCCAAGTTGCCTGATCCACTACCGCTTTTTTGCATTTTATGCATAAAAAATGTACAGATGACAATCAGAATAAGCATTGGAAACCAGGAAATGAAAAGTTCTCTTAGCAACGACTGCTCTTCAGGGGCCGTGGTTCTGATTTGAGCCCCGGTTGCCAGTAAATCATCAATTAAATTCGGATCCCCTGGATTATAGGTTTCAAAATCCTCACCGTTAGAAGTCCGGAACTTTACGACTTTACCTGAAATTTCTACGCGTTCAATCTGACCAGCCTTGACTTGTTTGATGAACGAAGAATAAGCCAAATCCGCCTTATAGTCAGGAGCTGAATTTAACCTGTCATAAATTAAAAACGCGCTACCAAGCAAAACTCCGAGTAGTGCGATCGTTAAGAGATATTTTTTCATGATACTTCTCCAAGCCGGAAGCTGCTAAGTTCAGCAAATACAAACCTCAAATAAAAAAAGAGGAGTACAGCAGAAAGCTACGAAGCAGGTTAACCATACATAAGAAATCTGCACAGGTCAGTTCCGACTTGGCATTAGTGATTCATAAAGCGTATATTCCTTCATCGGCAATATAATACAAGCATTTTAAGTGCCAATTTTTTGTTCAGCTTAAGCTGTTGATAAAAACTGATAATAAGCTGTATAAAAGAGTTGGATAGGGTTGTATTGATATTTTTGATAGTCTGCCGGTTGATTTGCACTATTTTAGGGCGAAAAATGAACCAATTTGGATTAAGATAAAAATTAATTACGTTGCTTTTATCTGGACTACCCATTGAATAGGAAGAAACTGGTTAGAGGATTATCAGACTCGAATGAAATTTATTTGACTTCGTCTCGATGTTCAATTGTTTATGAAAGCTTTGCAGATTGGATTATGTTTTTTGCAAGACTCCTTGGCTATCGCGTAAATATCTGATCCGGTATTGCAGGCAATGAATTACAATGTAGTAAACCTTACAATTTAACCCGCGCAACCGCTATTATAAAATGGCAGACTCGAAAACATATCTCAATGTACCCTTTGCACAAAAGGATGCGGCAAAAGCGCTCGGAGCGAGATGGGATGCAGCCAATAAGAAATGGTATGTTCCAGCCGATAAGGACATTACGCTTTTTGCAAAATGGCTACCCCAATCCGGCACGCCGGAATCGCCCTCAACAACGATGAGTAAACCAAGAGCGCGGGCTTCATCCACCAATAATGTTTCTTCAGCGAAAAATGCCACCTTGGGCGTCATAACTTATCCAGTGGATAAAAACTTTGTTGCCTATAACGGCGATGAACCGCCATGGGATTAACGCTTGCTGCTGCAAGCTATCAACCGGTTAATCAAGCCAACGATATGAGATGAAAACATTAAAATACTTGGCCGGCTATTCTTCGACAGTAACGGATCAGGTAAACCAGCTTATCCGCAACGATAAATTGGCTGAGGTATTGTTAAAAAAATACCCCGCCACCCATAACATCAGAACTGATAAAGCGCTCTATGCCTATACGGTGGACTTGAAGAATCAATTTCTTAGGCAATCCAATCCGCTTAGCAAAGTGGTTTATGATGACAAAATTGATTTGCTCCATCAGGCGTTGGGATTACATTCGTTTGTATCCAGAGTCCAGGGCAGCAACTTGAAATCAAAGAATGAAATCCGGATAGGGTCAATCGTTAAAAGCGCACCGCTTGAATTCCTGAGAATGATTGTTGTGCATGAACTGGCGCATTTAAGAGAAAAACAACACAACAAGGCATTCTATAAATTATGCGAGTATATGGAACCCGATTACCACCAATTGGAATTTGATATGCGGCTTTACCTGACTTATCTTGATCTCGTTGGGAAGCTTTACTGAATGCGATTATTTGTCATCACCTCTGAACAATTGCCGGCTATGCGCCATATAGAGCATCATTAATCATTCCGCCTCAACGCTCGAGGTAAACCTCCAAACGTCCCTCCCGCACCGCCTTCACCAATGCCTTGTAATCCAGTTCGTTCTGGTCGGCATAGCTTTCAGAAAAATCCGCCAGCGCCTCATCGAAATCTTGCTTTTTGCCCAGGTATCCAGCGATTTTCGCCGCATCGCCGGAACGGGCATGAGCGCGTGCCAGTGTCCAACCACAAACTTCGGCATACTGATTCATTACCGATGGACTGAACAGCTCGACCAGAGGCTTGACTTTCATGTCGCGCATTTGCCGGATATAGAAGTGTTTTCCGATATTACTCTCTGTCCAGCCAAGAAAGATGTCGCTTGCCGACTGCATCAGCCGTTGTCCCATCACCACGCGCTGCCCATGGTTCGGATACGAACTAGATCCGGCATAAGGCTCCAGGACCGAAGCGTTCGCTTCCTTGACTTGCAGAAACAACGGATCTTCGGCACCACCCATCAAGAGCATAATGGCGCAGCGGGTGCCGACGCTGCCAACCCCGACCACTTTAATGGCGATGTCTTTGAGTTCATAGCGGTCCAGCAATAACCGCCGGTCCTCCGCCAGCGTAGCACGGTAGCCTTCAAAAGCCTCGCGCACGCGAG
>JBAQEN010000665.1:0-7103 GCA_049286765.1 Methylococcaceae bacterium | reverse complement strand
TTGCTGGGTATGCAACGAGTGAAGCAGGACGGCTGGGGCCGCCGAAGGCATTAGCGGTCGCGTAATTTTTGCCGCTTGTTGGGCAGGGATGCTCATAAAAGCTTTCGCAAAAATAGCGACTCCCCGCGATTTCTGCTCTGGCTTAATTGATTAAATTAGAAAGGAACTGAAGACCGTATAAAAATCGGGTTAAAACTATACAGTTGATCAGGGATAATATACAGGAGATGTTTGAAACTAAAGTGGACGTGATAACACTGAAAGCGGGACATTACGAAGACCTCGATTTTGACAGTATCGATGCTGCCGGCATGATCGTCAAACTGAAAGAAACGAGCGGCAAAGCTCAAAAAACGGAAGATTTTAGAAACGCACGCTCAGTCAACGATGTGGAGGAATCAGTCTATAAACTGATTGATGAATTCTGCGTAGAATTGTTAACAGTAGGGCCGGTGAATTGTCTATTCATGTCGAAGCAACGGGTCAATATGCCGGCGAAAGTACTTTCCACCGAGGCCTATAGTGTATAGAGCACACATATGAATACCTGTGTGATTATTCCTGTTTACAATCACCAGGAAGCTATCGTTCATGTAGTCGGGCAATTGAAGTCCTTCGGGTTGCCCTGTTATTTGGTGAACGACGGAAGTTCGGAACAAGGTTCCGCCGTGTTACAACGAATTGCCGGTCAGGAAAAGGATTGGATCACCCTGCATGAAAGAAAGCAAAATGGTGGTAAGGGTGCGGCTGTTATGGATGGTTTGCAGTTGGCGATTGCCAACGGTTTCAGTCATGCCATTCAGATCGATGCCGATGGTCAGCATCGGCTGGCGGACATCAGCCGTTTTCTGGCTGCCATTAGGCAGTATCCGGACAAGTTGATTTTGGGTAAACCTTGCTTCGATGCGTCGGTGCCAAAAAAAAGATTATACGGCCGTCAGTTCACTAATCTGTGGATTAGAATCAATACCCTTTCTAATGCCATTGCCGACGGTATGTGCGGATTTCGCTCCTATCCGCTGGCGGCGGTCGGCACATTGCTAAAATCTGTTCAGCTGGGCCGGCGCATGGATTTTGATATAGAAATCGTCGTGCGCCTTTATTGGGAGGGTATCGATGTGATCAACATTGAAACAGATGTTCAATACCCGCTGGATGGCATTTCCCATTTTCGAATGTTGCAGGATAACCTATTGATTTCCAGAAAGCATGCGCAATTATTTTTCGGCATGTTGTGGCGGCTACCGCGATTGTTTTTGAGGCGCATGCATTGAAACACTGGGCACGAATGGAAGAAAGGGGGATCATTTGGGGCATGCAGGCGCTGTTAAAAGTGTACTTGCTGTTCGGCCGCAAAGTACTGCAAATTTTTTTATATCCAGTGGTCAGTTATTACTGGCTAATCAACAGCAGAGGGCGGCAAGCCAGTCTCGAATATTTGCAAAGAATTTCGGCTTATTTACCGGACAACAGTATTCAGACCGGTTTATATGGCAGCTATCAGCATTTCATTTGCTTTGCCAATGCCATCATCGACAAACTGGCGGCCTGGAGTGGTGCGATATCGATGCAGGATGTCGAGTATCATGGCCGCGAAAACATCTGGCGGCATCTAAAGCAGGGGCAGGGGGTGCTGATTTTAGGCTCTCATCTGGGAAACCTGGAAGTAAGCCGGGTAATTGCCTATCTGGGCAAAAAAGTGACAGTCAATGTTCTGGTGCATACCAAGCATGCGGAAAAATTCAATACTCTACTGAATCGGTATGCCGAAGGCGGAACCATGAATCTAATCCAGGTTACCGACATGAATGCGGCAACAGCGATGATGCTGCAAGACCGGATTGATGCAGGTGAACTGGTAGTGATTGCCGCTGATAGAACGCCGGTTACCGCTCATAACAGGGTTGCCAAGGCAGATTTTTTGGGCAAGACCGCTTGGTTTCCGCAAGGACCGTTTATATTGGCGTCGTTGCTGAAATGCCCGGTTTATACTTTGTTTTGTTTAAAGCAGAGGGGTAAACAGGTGATTTATTTCGAGCATTTCAGCGACGGTTTGTCGTTTCCTAGAAAACAGCGTGATGCGATGATACAGGACTGTGTGCAGAATTTTGCCAACAGATTGCAACGGTATTGTTTGCAAGCACCTCTGCAGTGGTTCAATTTTTATGATTTCTGGCAGGTTGGAGATGAGTAAAAGCATCGTAGCCTGCGAGGTCGAAATTGAAGTGCCGTTTTTCGATGTCGACCTGATGGAAATCGTCTGGCACGGGCACTATATTAAATACTTTGAAGTGGCGCGCTGTGCCTTGTTGGACAAGATCGGTTATAGCTATATGCAGATGCGGGCTTCAGGCTACACTTGGCCGGTCATCGATTTGCGTATACGTTATGCAAAACCTGCCAGATTCGGGCAAAAAATCATCGTCCATGCCGGCATCAGCGAATGGGAGAATCGTTTAAAAATCGACTACCGCATTGTCGACAAGTTAGCTCGTACCCGGCTGACCCGCGGATATACCTATCAGGTTGCGGTCGATATGGCGACCGATGAAATGTGTTATGAATCCCCGGCGATTTTATGGGAAAAGCTGGGACTGCAAAAATCGTGATGGATTATGATGTGATTGTCGTTGGCAGCGGTATCGGCGGGCTGACCGCCGCCAGTTTGCTTGCTAAAGCAGGGAAGTCGGTGCTGGTTCTGGAAAGTCATGACCGGCCCGGGGGATATACACATGGTTTCAAACGGAAAAAATATCACTTTGATTCAGGTGTGCATCTGATCAGCGGTTGCGGGGCGCAAGGTTATCGGGGCGGGCAGGTTATTCACAAGGTGCTGAAGGCGCTAGCTGTTGAAGAGTCGATTAAGTTTATAGATATCGACCCTTTCAGTCATGTTTATTATCCGGGACTCAATACCGGCCTGCCGCAATCGATTGATGCCTTTATCGCCACGCTGGCTCAACTATTTCCGGCCGAACAACAGGGTTTGCGAACATTAACCCAGCTTTGCCTGCAAGTGGCAAAAGAAATTACCGTTGCCGATGAGGTGATGGCCGAAGTGGATCATGGCAGGGCGCAGCAATTAATGCCAGCACTGTTTCAATTTCGTAAAGCGACACTGGACGATGTCGCGAAGCGGTTTATTAAGGACCCGAAATTACTGTCGGTATTTGCCAGTAACTGGCCCTATTTGGGCTTGCCTCCCTCTCAGGTGTCTTTTGTGTACTGGTCAACTATGTTCATAGGCTACATGGTTGATGGCGCTTATTACTGCAAGGGTGGGTTTCAACAATTGGCCAATACATTGGTTAAAGGTCTCAGGCAAAACGGCGGCGAGATTCGGTTCAGGTCTCCAGTGGAAAAAATACTCATCGAAAATGAGCGGGTTGATGGCGTCATCGTCAAAGGACAACGATTATCAGCCCCTGTTGTTATTTCCAATGCCGACATCCGGTTCACGGTATGCGAAATGATCGGAGAGCACTATTTTCCGTCCCGTTTCATCCAGAGGATCAAAAAAATGCAGCATTCTCTTTCGATATTTGTGGTCTATATTGCCACAGATATCGATCTGTCAACATTGAATATGGCGCATGAGTCATTTTGTTACAGCGATTTTAATCACGACCGTAATTTTGCCTGCACCCGTAACGGGGAAATTACCTGGATTAGCATTACTGCACCGACCCTGGTCAATCCGGAGTTGGCGCCAGACGGCCAGCATCTGTTAATGTTGACAACTTTGCTGCCTTATCAGGTGGCGGAGTCGTGGCAGCAGGCTAAGGCCGGCTATATGGAATCCATGCTTAAAATTGCCGGGCGTTATATTTCCGGATTGGAAAATCATATACTCTTTATCGAAGGCGGTTCACCCGCTACGATGTTGCGCTATACGCACAATTATCAGGGCTCAGCCTATGGCTGGGATGTGTCCCCGGCACAGGTCGGGCCAGGACGAATACAGAATCAGTCACCTGTTAAAGGATTGTATTTTGCGGGACACTGGACATCACCGGGAGGTGGCGTCTACGGTGTCAGTGTTTCCGGAGTGCAGGCGGCGCAGAAAGTGTTAGGTTTCAGGAAACAGTCTGATTTTTGGGAATCTATCTGCTGCCCTGAGAAACAGTATGTTTGAAGCCTTGATTATTTTGCGTAATGTTAACCTCGCCGGTTTGGATTGCATGTACAGGAGGTAAAAAGGTAGAGGCACTGGCCGTGGTAGCCGGAGCTCCGTTAGGTGTATACTGCTGCGCTTTATTGAATAATAAAACTATTGCTAGTGCTTTAATCATGCTGATAACGCTCGAATAAATCAGTTCGCTGTATTTGAGTCTGTTAATAGGTAACATTGTTAGCGCAAGTCTGGCGGTATTTGTTGTTTTTTCGTTTGTTTATTATCTAATGTTCCGGTCTATGTATTACAGACCGTTCAGAGAGGGGAAATAGTTATGCGTATTATCACTCGTGGATTGCTTCTGTTATTGGTCGTGATGTCTCTGGTGTCCTGTAATAAAGCATTAAAGCCGGAAACATTGCCGGCGAATATTGCAGTCGGTGCCACTTATTATACTCAGTTTGTCATTCGTTATGAGAAAGGGACACATTTAACCACCAATTATCGCCGTGGCGCTTCAATTCCGGTAAACACGCCGGTTAATTTGTTGAATATCACCAGCAAAACGATAGAAGTCCAAGTAGATAACTCCAATCAGAAATTAGTGATCAAGAATGTCGAGAAACATACCGGAGATGATGTTTATCGCGCGTTTGACAAGTTGTTTGCGAAGAAAAAGGTCAATTTGTCAAAATTCACCCCATTGGAAATATCTCATATTAATAACGGTACAGTAGCCAATGGCATGAGTAAAGATGCCGTGATAGTAGCTATCGGCTATCCGCCGGTTACCGAAACGTCTAATCTGGAAAGTAATATGTGGGTTTACTGGAGCGGCCGGTTTAACAAGTTCAATGTGCATTTCAAAAACGGCAAAGTGAGCAAGGTTGAGGATTGAACATTTTAAGGAGATATCCTGAATATGCTGGGTGCTGTTAAAAGTATTATTGTCGCCTGTCTGTTTCTTGCTTATCCTTATCTGGTTTACAGAGGGGTAGAAAGCGGCATTGTATGGCTGGCGCCAGCCATTTTTTCCGGTATTTATTTACTCCAGTCTTTTGCCACGCGCAATATAAAAATCAAGATTTACAAGGCGCTGATTTCGATTGTCCTGCTGATGGGAGCTTACTATCTACAGACGATTACCGCAAAAGTGTTGCCGGTGCTGATCCAGTTGATGCTGATGTTTTTTTTCGGACGGACTTTATTGAAAGGGAAGGGGCCGTCTTTTATCGAATCTTTCGTGCGGCTGGAATTCCCTGAATTCCCGCCCGGTGTCAGTGAGTATTGCCGTCAGTTGACTATCCTATGGACCGGCTTTTTTGCCTTCAATGCCATAATGTGTGTGGCGCTGGCAAACTGGAGTACCGACTTTTGGTGGATGCTGTACAACGGCGTGATTATCTATCTGATGATTGGCGTTCTGATGATCGGAGAATATATCTATCGCCATTTCCGCTTTCCCGGTCTGGGCATACCCAGCCCGCAATCGACCCTCAAAACCATGATTGTAAATGGGCGCAAAATCTGGATGGATGTACAGGCGCGTTGAGCTTAAAAAAAGCGGTTAGTTGTAACAGTTTGCATTTGAAAGCAGATATTCAGCGCTCGCCATTGATAGACAGCTCACGACCGAGGCTGTGTAAAAACGTGAAAAAAATAAAATAGTCGGCGTTTAAACAGAATTCTGCTGCAATAAACTCATCAGGTGGACGATTCGGGATCGTCAGGATTTTTCCGGTTACCGATTGATAACCCCCAATAGCTCTCCTGTAAGCCATGGTAATAGGGCTAAAAATCAACAAATGACCATCAGGCCACCATTGCTTCCATCAGAGTTGTAGTTCCCAGTATATTCATCACCCTTTTGAGATTGTAAGCCAGCATATGCAGGCTCATTTCCGTGCTGACATTTTTTAGTTTTTTGGTGAGAAAATGGGTTGCTCCCATCCCTGCCTTTAGAGTGCCAAAGGGGTGTTCCACCGTTTGCCGTCGTATACGCATACTATCAGGCGCCTGCTCCAGACGTGTTTGCATGGCCTCGAGAATATCTTCATGCTCCCAACGGCTAACACGTCGCTGTTCACTCGGCGTACACTTTGACTTAATTTCACACTGCTGGCAATGCAAACTCCAATACCGGTGCAGATTTAATCCGTTTTCGACCCTGGAGAATCGCCAAATCAGACGTTGTCCAGCAGGACACTGGTATTCGTCGGTCTTGGCGTCGTAAATGAAATCCGTTTTATCGAATCTACCGTCTGCTTTTGCACCTGAGGTCATTGGCTTGGGTACAAAAGCAGTGATACCGGATTCGTGGCACTTAAGAATCTCTTGACTGCTGACATGGCCTCGGTCAGCGACAACATTGAGCTCAGTCGTACCGATTGCACTTTTGGCTTGCTCCGCCCTGTAGGCTAACGGGTCTCTATCATGTCCAACATGGGTTACTTCATGAGCTACGATCAAATGATGTTTAGTATCAACAGCCGTTTGAACGTTGTAACCTACCATTCCTGTACCCTTGCCACTCGTTGCCATAGAGCGTGCATCGGGATCCGTAAGGGATATTTGTTGGTCAGGCGTTTCCTTCAAATCCGCTCCAATGCTGTTGAGTCTGGCCATTTGCTCTTTCAACTTAACGATTTTTTCCTTTAAGCGCCGAACCTTGGCTTCTGTAAAATCAGCAGGCTCTTGGCGATCAGCTGTTTCAAGGGCAGAAAGATAACGTTCAATACTGGCTTCAATCTGTTCCCGGCGCCGATCAATCTTATTAGCGGTGTAGTTTTTATCACAGTTGTTAACGGCTTTGAATTTACTACCATCAATCGCAACTGTTGCTTCAGCAAATAAATTGAGTCGTCGGCATAACATGACGAATTGGCTGCATACTTTACGGATAGCAGGGCCGTTATTCTTACGAAAGTTGGCAATCGTCTTAAAATCAGGCTTCAGCCGTTCCGTTAACCAGAAAAGCTCTAGGTTACGT
>JBAQEN010000664.1:0-2329 GCA_049286765.1 Methylococcaceae bacterium | reverse complement strand
ATCAACTCTTGGGTTAATTTTGCTATGACCTCCCTTTATGGTGTATTCCTTTTCCGTTTCAAGATTTTCAGGCTTGTAATGGAGTTCATTAACTAACCGGTCAATAAGAAAAGCCCTTACCACTTCTTCATCACCTGTAAGGGTCTTTAAGGCTCTGTTATGTTTGATTTTTTCAGAATAGGTAACGGTTTCTTTTTCAAGATTTACCTTGGCAATGCTATTCTTTTGTTTTTCAAGCTTATTCTCGATTATTTCTTTCCAGTCTTTCAACGATTATTACTCCATATTTTTTCAGTTGCCAAGGCAGAATGGCGGGCGTAGATGTTGTATTTGTAATTTTTGGCAATGGATCAGATTCGCTTGATTTTTACATTTTGTCAACTCGGTAAGGCGCAATTCGTAAGGAGCAATAGCGTATTGCGCCGCATGGAGAAGTCGGCACATACTACACGGGCTATATAATCTCAATACAGGCTTTATTGTCGATAATTAACGCTTGTTCAATGGCTTGCTGATTGTCTAGCAAGGTTTTGATAGTCGCCGTTTTCGATTGATTGCCCATCTTGAGCCAAACGATCTTGGGGGGTTGCCCATGAATCAGGCTCATTTCGTAAAAATCAGCATCTTGTGTAGTGATGATGTAGCCGTTATCAATGGCATATTGGCGAATGATACGATCATTGGCGCACTCCAGGCCAATCAAAGCCACCTGTGTTGAACCGGGGAAGCTGTTTTGGATAAATGGCACAATTCGCCGCGACAGGTTTTCATCAAGCAATAACTTCATAAGGTTTTGATGGTTACAGATTGGCGCTCTCTATCCGCTGCAAATTGCAAACAGGCGGTAATATCATCATCCGTTAGTTCCGGGAAGTCCTCGACAATTTCAGTACGGCTCATACCATCGGCCAGCCAGGAAAGCACGTCATAAACGGTAATCCGTAAACCTCTGATGCATGGCTTGCCGCTACGTTTGCCGGCTTCAATGGTAATTATGTTGTGATAATCAATACTCATGGCTTTGCCCTCGTTTGGGGTTTGATTGAATCAAATTATACCGTATTGGCTAATGGCCTGTTTTTATGAAGGATGATAAAAACCGCTCCTTGCTTGAAGCTTTGTAGTCCGGTAATGCGCGCAACCTACGCTATGGCAGACTTATTCTGGTACTGCATGGCTAAAAAAAACTACAGAGGCACATTGTATACAGGGTTTTCAATACATTAAAGTATCAACACTTTTTTCTGTGTTTTTGTGTCTCTGCAGTAAAAATATCTTTTAGGGGGTATTTAGAAATAGCTTCACAGCCCCATTACTTTGTATCCCCGCCTAATCATTACAACTTATGCAAAACACCCCTCTCCATGCTATAAACCACATCGACCAATCCCAATCCGGCCTCACGGTGAGTCACCATGACCACGGTTTTATCCCTGGCAAAATCCGCCAGCGCTTTGAACACATCCTGTTCCGTATCACCGTCTAAACCTTCGGTGGGTTCATCAAGAATCAATACCGGCGCATTTTTAAGATAAAGCCGCGCCAATGCGATACGCCGCGCCTCCCCTCCCGACACCTTCACGCCGCTTTCGCCTACCCAGGTCTCAAGGTCTTCCGGCAGATAAGCAATAAAATTCTCCAATCCTGCGGCTTTAACGGCAACATCCAGTTCTGTTGCCGAGGCGTCAGGTTTAGCAATTAATAGGTTTTCTTTAATACTGGCGGCAAATAATTGACTGCGCTGGGACAATACGCCAAAACAGCTCATTAATTCATCGGCATCCAGCTGCCTGATATTTTGTCCAGCCAATAAAACTCTGCCCTGTTCAGGGTCGTAATAACGCATTAACAGGTGCAACAAGGTGGTCTTACCTGAGCCGTTAGCGCCGACTATGGCAATTTTACCGCCCTGTGGAATCGTCAGATTGATATTTTTCAGCGCCTGGTCCTGCTGATCCGGATAGCGGAAGCTCACAGCGTTTAACTGCAAATCAAAATTGTCCGGCAATGCTGTTGCCTGAGTTGGCGGGGTAATCGTCGGCGGCATTTCTGTAACCTGCCTGATACGCCGGGCGGCTTTTTGGGTTTTCGCCAGCATTTGCATAGCTTGCGGCAAGGGCATCACCAGATCAAAAGCCGCAATCACACAAAAAACAATCAGGGCTAAATCCGATCCTGACAACAAGCCATCTTTAAATGAAATAGCGGCAAGAACCAACGCCATTAATAAGGTTACCTGCGACAGCAATAAGGAAAGTGCTGAAGAAATCGCCGTCAAGCGGCTGTTCCTGCGCTGGGTGTTGATCATCAAATCGGAAAACTGCCCAAG
>JBAQEN010000663.1:0-1901 GCA_049286765.1 Methylococcaceae bacterium | reverse complement strand
TTATTGATAATGTTACAACCGTGTTCGTACTGCGCCTGTCGAAGAACTGTGTTTTTAGAGGTTACCAAGCTAAGCGTCTGTCAGATTAAACTTTGACAAAAATGCGGCTTCATCCATCACCTTGATTCCAAAAGATTCCGCAGTAGCCAGTTTGGAGCCGGCATCCTGGCCAGCAACAACACAGCTGGTTTTTTTAGACACTGAACCGGCCACTTTGGCGCCCAAGCTTTCAAGAAAAGCTTTGGCTTCACTACGGGACATATGCTCTAAAGTGCCGGTAAGTACCCAGGTTTGACCGGCAAGAATTTGTTCTATGGCTTGATCTCCGTCTTCATCAGGCCAGACCACACCTGCCGCAATAATTTTTTCAACAATCGCCTGGTTTTTGACATCACTAAAAAAATCGACGATATTTTTAGCCATCACCGGGCCAATATCAGGCACTTGCAGGAGTTCTTCAAAAGAGGCGGATGCAATGGCATCCAGGCTTTTAAAGTACTTTGCGATATTTTTTGCGCCTTCTTCTCCCACTTCATGGATACCCAGTGTGCCCAGGAATGTGCCCAGTCTTGTGGCTTTTGACGCTTCAATAGAATCAATCACGTTTTGCGCGCTCTTCTCGCCGTGACCTTCCAGGGATTCAATATCGCTGGCGTTGAGGGTATAAATATCTGCAATCGTTTTAATAATGCCTTTGCTATAGAGCAGTTCAATCAGCTTGGTGCCCAAATTGGTAATATTCATGAATTTACGCGACGCATAATGCCTGATGCGCTCAGCGCCCTGCGCAGCGCAAATCAATCCCCCCGTGCAACGGTAAGCCGCCTGGCCTTCCGTTCTTTCGACTGCGGAGTTACAAACCGGGCAACGATCAGGCATGACTATCGGTTTTCTGACTTTGCCCTCCTCTACAACCCTGAAAACCTTTGGAATAACGTCCCCTGCCCTCTGAATTTCTACGCTATCACCGATGCATAACCCCAGACGTCCAATTTCATCCATATTATGCAGTGTCGCATTGCTGACCGTTACGCCGCCAACAAACACAGGCTCTAACCTTGCCACTGGCGTTAAAACACCTGTACGTCCGACCTGAAAATCAACATCGATAAGCTGGGTCGCTACATTTTGTGCAGGAAATTTCCTGGCAACCGCCCATTTCGGGGAGCGTGCAATAAAGCCTAATGATTGTTGCAACATCAACGAGTCTATCTTGTAAACGATGCCGTCAATTTCCATAGGCATGGAGTCGCGAGCCTGTTCCAGAATTTGATAATTCTTTTCAAATTCATCAAAACCGCCGGAGAAAGCATAACAGTGCAGGTTTTTTCGAAACCCCATCGTCGTCAGATAATCAATAATCTCTGAATGCAAGCTAAAGTCCCGTTCACCTTCATACGCACCGATTCCATAGGGAATAAATTGCAGATTACGCTCGGCTGCAATTTTGGGGTTCATTTGCCTGACTGTTCCGGCTGCTGCATTTCTGGGATTAACAAAGACTTTGCTGACATTTTTTTGAGCCAACCTGTTAAGCTTCTCAAATGCCACTTTGGGCAAGAAAACCTCGCCACGCACCTCAAGTATTTTCGGTGGCTGGCCGCAGGTAAGTTTGAGAGGGACTGATTTTATGGTTTTAATGTTATGCGAAACATCCTCACCCACCTGCCCGTCACCACGCGTAGCGGCGTAGCTAAAAATGCCATTATCATAATGTATGGAAATCGCCAGCCCATCGAGCTTGGGCTCACTAAAGATAGAAAGTGATGAAGGGCTTACATCCAGTTCTTTGGCTGCTTTCTCGAAGAAAGCATAGGTTTCTTCAATAGAAAACGCATTAGCCAGAGAAAGCATTTTAACTTTGTGCGTTATCTTGCGAAATTCATCAATGGGCTTTGCTC
>JBAQEN010000662.1:0-11714 GCA_049286765.1 Methylococcaceae bacterium | reverse complement strand
GCGCCATGGGGACTATGGGAATTTTGCTGGAGGTTTCCTTGAAAGTGTTGCCGTTGCCTGCTGTTGAGCTGACTGTTCGTATGGAATTAAATCCGGATGATGCAATCAGAAAAATGACGGCACTGGCTTCGCAATCTCTGCCTGTTTCCGGCTTAAGTTATGATGGTCAAATTCTTTATGTACGCTTGTCCGGTCCTGAAAAGGCAGTCACAGCATCGGTTGATAAAATCAGTGGCCAAGCTGAAATAGTTGATTCTTTATTTTGGCAGAATCTAAACGAGCAGCGGCATGAGTTTTTTCAAAACACGATGAATTTATGGCGGCTTTGTGTGCCTTCAGCGACAGCGCAATTAAAACTCACGGGCGACTGGTTTTATGACTGGGGCGGTGGCCTGCGCTGGCTGAAATCAGAAGAATCAGCCCAACGCATTTTTGCAGCCACCGAACAAGCCCAGGGACATGCGTTATTGTTTAAAGGCAAAGACCGATCCGGCGATGTTTTTCAGCCATTAAGCGGAAAATTGCAACAGCTCAATAGAAATATAAAACAGGCATTCGATCCTGACGGTCTTTTTAATCCCAATAGAATGTACAGAGACTGGTAGTACAGCTATGCTAGCCGACTTTGTTAAAGAGCTTCCTGAGCACGATGAGCTGGAAGGAATTTTACGTTCCTGCGTGCATTGTGGTTTTTGTAATGCGACCTGTCCTACCTATCAACTATTGGGTAATGAACTCGATGGTCCGCGGGGGCGTATTTATTTGTTAAAGCAGGCATTGGAAGGACATCCTGTCAGCCGCTTAACCCAGCAGCACCTGGATCGATGTCTGACGTGCCGGTCCTGTGAAACGACTTGTCCGTCAGGCGTTCGATACGGACGTTTGCTTGATATAGGCAGGACAATTGTAGACAAAAGAGCAGGGCGCTCGCTACGGGAACAGATAATGCGCGGCTTGATAAAGGCGGTTTTTCCTTACCGGTATCGTTTCAGCGCTTTATTACACGTCGCCAGGTTGATAAAACCTGTTTTGCCCAACGCATTAAGGCAAAAAATTCCTGTCAAACACCGCGCTGTAGCATGGCCAAATACCGGCCATGCAAGGAAAATGTTGATATTGCCAGGTTGTGTACAGCAAACATTAGCGCCTTCAATTGACGCTGCCGCTGCTCATGTGTTGAATAACTTGGGCATAGCTTTACTCAAAGTGCAAGACAGCGGTTGCTGCGGGGCTTTAAATTATCATTTGTCAGATCATCAAAACGCCTTGCAGTTTGCGCGTAACAATATTGATGCCTGCTGGCCTTATATTGAGCAAGGCGCAGAAGCCATTGTCGTCACGGCGAGCGCTTGCGGGGTAATGTTTAAAGATTATCGTGAATTATTAAAGCATGATGAAGAATACGCTGAAAAGGCAACGAAATTTTCAGCACTGGCTAAAGATGTCAGCGAAGTGGTAGTGGCTGAAGATTTAACGATATTTAAAGCAGACAACAGGAAAGTCGCCTTTCAATCGCCTTGCACGCTGCAACATGGCCAAAAATTAACCGGTGTTGTTGAAGCTATACTGGAAAAAGCAGGTTTTCAATTAGCGGCCACGGCTGATGGTCATCTTTGCTGCGGTTCGGCGGGAGTTTATTCATTATTGCAGCCGGAGTTATCCAGGCAATTGCTAGTAAATAAATTAGAGGCTCTGGAGGTAAATCAACCGGATATTATTGCCACGGCAAATATCGGTTGTTTAAGTCATTTACAAGCGGGCAGTTCTAAAAAAGTAGTGCATTGGGTTGAATTGCTTGGTAAAGCGACTGGAAAATAAGGATTAAGTCTTGTAGCGGTTGGTTTTTAGGTGACGGAGCGGGCCAAAAACGGAATATTTGCTTGCCCGCTTGAGCTATCAAGTATTTTCCATAGAATAGATCAAGCGGTAAATGAAGCGGGTGTAATTAATTATCAAGATTTCCAAGATTTCCAAGAAAGCATAATTTGCCTTTCACCCGAGTACCCGGAGCAAAAGTGTCGCCTTCGATTACAAAATGACCTTTTCCCTGTTCAAATTGCTTATTGCCGCCAACAACAGTCAGATATTCCCGTGGAACCATTTCAGGGCCAGGATCAAGGCCAGGGTTAAGGCCGAGAATCTGATCCTGAGTGTAAACTGTCCCTAATTCTCTACCAGGGGTAAGATTACTGTTTTGTACGTTAATGGTTAAAGCGGTTGCTGCTGTTAGATTAAGCAAGCCATTAGTCAAATTATATTCAGCCAAATCAGTTTCTGTTATTCCGGAATACGCGGTCATTATGACTGGAATACTCCCCAGGTTGCCGGTAAATTGAGCTCTATAGCAGAGGGGGAAGCCTTGGGGCGGGAAGGGAAGGGGATTCGTAGTATCAATAAGAAGTGTTATGTCGGGAAAGTATTTAACTTTTGCCTCTCTGATAATATCACAAGCCTCAGGGTAGGGTTCAAATCCCAGTACGAACTCTGGATCATCTGGTGTTGTAAAATTCAGACATTGAAAACCCCCGCCTGCTGCCTGAGAGTTGCCAATATGGAGCGATAATACGATTGTGGAAATAAGTGTAAAATTCTTCATAAACTAGGTTTCTATATAGTTTTAATGTTGGCTATTTATAAGCGCTTTAGTGTTTCTATAGAAAAGGCTATTTAAATAAATAGTGTTAAAATTAATTTAAAGTCAAATAGAGCATATTTAAGCCCCCGGTTATCTCGAGTTCCGCTATTTCTTATGAAAGCTATTTGTTATCATTTAAGGTATCCTTTAAAAAAATTAAAAAACTCCCAGGGAGAAGGCCAGCATTAGGGTAAAAAACAGTTGTTTTTTACCCATCGTCCTAATCCTCTCCCTAAGGGAGAGGGAATTTTTAGAGGTTGCCTTAAACTTCCCTTAAGGATAGTTATGTTATGAGAACTTACAACTTATTATGTATAAATATAATGGTCGGCTTATCTACGAAGGTCATGATGATGAAGGGATTTTAGAAATTGTCGAACGTGATGGCGTCAGGTCGTTGCACTTTGGCTCATATTCCAGGCAAAGCAGTATGCGCTTGGATGACCCGAATAAGCTTGAACTGGATTATGTACGGGCAATGGCCAGCTGGTTATTGTTCAAAACAACCTTTGCTGATGCATTGATTATTGGCATTGGTGGAGGGTCCTTAACCAAATATTTATTACATCATTTTCCGGAATGCCGCTTAAAAGCAGTAGAATGCCGAAAAAGCGTAGTCAAAATCGCTCGCAGTCATTTTGGCTTGCCGCTGGACCCTCGCCTGAAAATTATAATCGATGACGGTGGGCAATATATGCGGCAACGCGCCGAGACCTACCGAAAATACTATAACCTGGTGTTTATCGATGCGTTTGACCATGAAGGCATGGCAACATCAATTTGTAATATTGCTTTTTTTGATGCCTGTAAAGCTGTATTAAAAAACGATGGTATTCTGATTGTCAATCTTTGGGGCGGTGCGCATAACTCTTTGTTTCAGCAAATCTCACTATGGCTATGCCAGGTTTTTAACTGGAAGGTTTTATTTCTGCCTGTTCGCGATAAAGGCAATATAATAGTTCTAGCCTTTAATGACTATTCCCCCCGTTTTTCCATGAAAGAGTTAAGAATACAGGCATTGACGCTTGAACAATGTTACCAGATTGAGTTTCCGATCTTTTTAAAAGATCTTGGAAAACATAATGCCGGCACTATTAACCAAATGATAAAAACATGATGTCCGCTGCCATAACAAACGAATCCAATCTTTTTAGCCATCGCAAATACTGGGCTAAGCGATTTGGCGTGGCGCCTGTTTTACCTATGAGCAGGATGGAAATGGATGAACTGGGCTGGGATAGCTGCGATATTATTCTGGTAACCGGTGATGCGTATATCGACCATCCCAGTTTTGGTATGGCATTGATTGGACGCTTGCTGGAAGCGCAAGGCTTTAGGGTCGGCATTATCTCTCAGCCTGACTGGACCAGCGCCAGTGATTTTAGCAGGCTGGGTCGCCCCAATCTGTTTTTCGGTGTGACAGGCGGCAATATGGATTCAATGGTCAACCGCTATACTTCGGACAAAAAAATCCGTTCAAACGATGCTTATACTCCCAATGGAGTTGCCGGAAAACGTCCTGATCGTGCGGTTAATGTTTATTCGCACCGTTGCCGTGAAGCCTATAAAGATGTACCGATTATTATTGGCGGCATAGAAGCCAGTTTACGGCGCATAGCTCATTATGATTACTGGTCGGATCAAGTGCGTAAATCTGTGTTGCTGGATTCCAAAGCCGATTTGCTGGTTTACGGCAATGCTGAACGTCAAGTTGTGGAAATTGCTCATCGATTAGCCAATGGTGAAGCTATTGGCGACATAAAAGGCATACGCGGTACGGTACATTTTGTTAAACAAATTCCCGAAGGTTGGGTAGTTAAAGACTCTACTGATATTGATAAACCCGGCGCTCTAAACCCCAAGCAAAATCCATATCAGGAAGAGCCAGCGTGCGATAAAAAACCTAATGCCGGCAATCTAAATGAAAAAGTGATTCGTTTTGACCGGCAGCTTATCAGGGATCAACGGGCGCAAACTGTTATTCGGCTTCCTGCTTATGAAGCCGTTAAAGATGATCCAGTACTTTACGCACATGCATCACGCGTCATGCACGCCGAAACCAATCCCGGTAATGCGCATCCATTGATACAGCAACACGGACATCGGCAAGTCTGGATCAATCCTCCGCCTGTCCCGCTGACGACCAAAGAAATGGATGGCGTCTTCGATTTGCCTTACTCACGTGTACCCCACAAAGCTTATGGAAAAGCCAATGTACCCGCCTTTGAAATGATCCAGCATTCAGTCAACATCATGCGCGGCTGTTTTGGTGGTTGCACCTTTTGCTCGATCACCGAACATGAAGGGCGTATCATTCAAAGCCGTTCCGAAGATTCCATTATTCGGGAAATCGAAGCCATTCGCGATACCTCGCCCGCATTTACCGGCCATATTTCCGATTTGGGCGGGCCTACCGCCAATATGTATCGGCTGGCTTGCAAGGATAAAAAGATTGAAGCCGCGTGCCGCAAACCGTCGTGCGTTTACCCTGGCATTTGTCCTAATTTGAATACCGATCATAGTCATCTGATCAAACTCTACCGCAGAGCCCGCGCCTTACCCGGTATTAAAAAAATCTTTATTGCCTCCGGTCTACGTTATGATCTGGCCGTAGAATCGCCTGAATACGTCAAAGAACTGGTTACTCATCATGTCGGCGGCTATCTTAAAATAGCCCCGGAACATACCGAACACGGGCCACTTTCAAAAATGATGAAGCCGGGAATGGGGACTTATGACCGCTTTAAGGAAATGTTTGATAAATATTCCAGGGAAGCGGGTAAGGAACAATATTTGATTCCTTATTTTATAGCCGCCCACCCGGGCACTACCGATAACGACATGCTGAATCTGGCATTATGGCTAAAGCGTAATGGCTTTAGAGCCGACCAGGTTCAGGCATTTTTACCCTCGCCGATGTCCATTGCCACCGCTATGTATCACTCTGGCAAGGATACGCTGCATAAAGTCAGCCGCACAGCTGAAGATATGCCCATACCCAAAAGCATCAAACAGCGCCGTTTGCATAAAGCCTTCCTGCGTTATCACGATCCTCTTAACTGGCCGTTATTGCGTGATGCCTTAAACGCGATGGGACGCAATGATTTAATTGGCAATGGCAAACACCATTTAATTCCTTCCTATCAGCCTAAAGGCACGGTTGAATCATCGGGCAAGAGACAACAGTTTAAAACCAAATATACAGGTCTCGATAACAACCGGAGTGGGAAAAACTTTAGCAAAAATAAAACCGTAAAAAAGCAAAAGTATTAATAAATGACTCCCATAAAGAACTTTATTTAACATTCCTGTTTTTTATTGTCGGAAACTCAATAAAATAAGCCGACCTTCGCAGTGATTTCAATAGATTCTTCTGCCAGTGTTAATTATTTCTGGCAATCGTAAGTTTGGCTCGTGCATTTTTCAACCGGTTACAACACACCTTAGCCGCAAAGATTCTCAATTAATAATTGAATATTTTCTGTTAAGCTTCACTTATGAGTAACCAATGTATTTTGCGCGGGATGCATCAATCACTACTTCTGTATCGTACTTTCAGGGACGCTACCTGATCGAAAACATAATACTGCTAACTGAAAGCAAAAAAGGCCAGGCAGGATACGCTCAGCATAAATGAAGTAAGCCATTTTATTCTCTGGATTGAAGACTGTCTTTTCCAGTAACTGGTAATGCAGGATTTATACCGCGAGCTGGCGGCAAAAAGCAGTTCTTTTAGGGAACTGTAAAAACCGGGCAGCGCGCGCCATAGCCGATAAAGTCCGTACAGTGCAATAGACCACAACAGATAAAAAACGATGATTTGGCTTTGTTGGCGGTCGGTGTGAAAAATATGCTCGATGAGTTCCTCAAGAGCAAGCTCGAACCACTCGAAAGCAATATGCACGACTGAGAATAATGAGTCCAACATCACATCGTACAATGATATAACAATGCCGATCAGGATGAATTGGATCAATATTTTTCGATAAGCTGATGGAATCATGGGTTATTCCCCAAAAAATATTCTCAATAAAATTCAATGACTGATAGAGTAAAGATAGGCGCGTCTCTATCTGTTCATTGCTTTTAAACATCTGAATAAAATTTCACTTTTCCGGTTTCAATGTCGTACATTGCGCCGACTATGCCAATTTCGCCGCTTTTCACCATTGTGGCCAGCAAAGGGCTCTTGCTTTTGATTTGCTCAACGGTCAGTTGCACATTTTTATCGGCCACTTTTTGCACGAAGTCATTATTTTCAGCTGTCATTTCTACTGATTCTTCGGTGTGTACCGCATCCACCGCCGGTTTTATTTTGTGCAATAATCCGTTTAAATGATCCAGTTCTACATTTGCGCAAGCACCCATAATAGCGCCACAATGCGAATGTCCAAGCACCACAATCAACTTTGAACCCGCAAGCTTACAGGCGTATTCCATGCTGCCGAGAATGTCGTCATTGACGATATTGCCTGCCACCCGCACACTGAACACATCGCCTAAGCCCTGATCGAAAATTAATTCAACGGAAGTCCGTGAATCCATGCAGCTGAGAATAATCGCAATAGGGAACTGTCCTTGCCGGGTGTCGTTAATCTGTTCCAGCAAATTCCGGTTTGATTTCAGATTATTAACAAAGCGCTCGTTGCCTTCTTTCAGCAATTCCAGCACTTTAGCCGGTGTCAAAGATTTCTGGGTATCGTAGGTTGGCGCTCGTGCATTCTCAACCGGACCCAGCACGCCAAACCCGCGCAAATTTTCAACAGTCAGTTTGATGTGTTTTCGCTGCGCTTCGATTTTGAAGTTTTCAATGATTTCGAAGACATCATAATCAATGTATTTTGAACGGGTTGCATCCATGATTACTTCTGAATAGTCGGGCAACTGCTCAAAGGTTTGCTGAATATTAGCCTTGTTTAAAAAGGAGACATGCTCGGATAATCGGAGTATGGTTTTGTTGCCGATGTGTGACTCATTCAGATAAAAAGCGCTTTTATAATTTTCCAGCAAAATAGAAAATAATGCGGTGGTCAAGCCAATAACAAGACCGATGAGCAGGTCAATGAAAACCATGCCCAAAATGGTGACGCAAAAGGGGATGAAATGATACATTCCCGCTTTGTACATGATTTTAAAAACTTTCGGCCGGGTCAATTTATAACCGACAACCAGTAACACGCTCGCCAGACTGGCTAAAGGGATTTTATTGAGCAGCGTTGGAATAAGAATGACCGCAAACAGCAATAGCAGTCCACATATAACTCCTGACGCTTTGGTTTTCGCGCCGGATTGAATATTAATGGAACTGCGCACGATGACTTGCGCCAGCGGCAGACCACCGAGCAAACCACTACAGGCATTGCCAATGCCCTGAACAATCAGCTCTCGATTTGCTGATGTCACCCTTTTATAGGGATCCATTTTATCAACTGCTTCTAAAGATAGCAGTGTCTTCAAACTTGCCACAACAGCCAGCGATAACGCTGTCAGGTAAATAGCAGGATTGCCGAACTGGGAAAAATCCGGGTAATGCAACTGAGTCAATAAATCACTGGAATTTTTCAGCACAGGTATCATGACCAAATGATTACCGCTTAACGCGAGTTCAGGATAAAAGTTTTGCAGACCTTGATTGATTAGCACACTGGATAAAATCGCGATTAGAACACCCTGGAACAGTTGAAAAAACCGATACCGTTTCATAAACGGCTGTTCCCACAAAATAAGAATCGCCAACGATATCAGTGCAATCAGAATTGCCGTGGGTGAACTAAATTCCAGCATATTTATCAGCTCAGAAAAAGACGAATAGCTATCAGGCTGAAAAAAGGAGGTATCGCCTTCGTAATCCCGGTCATAACCGATGGCATGAGGAATCTGTTTAAGAAAAAGAATAAAGCCCATACCCGACAACATGCCGTTAATGACCGAAGAAGGAAAGTAATAGGCAATAACTCCGGCTTTGGACAGTCCCATGACGATTTGGAAAACACCTGCCACGACCAGAGCGAAGAGAAAACTATTGAATCCCAGTTTTTCAATAGCCGACAATACAATAATGGCGAGACCCGCAGTTGGACCGCTGATTCCCAGTGAGGAACCGCTTAATGGCGCCACTATTATTCCACTGATAATCCCTGAAATCAGTCCCGAGAACAGCGGTGCGCCCGATGCCAGTGCAATCCCTAATGATAACGGTATGGATATCAAAAAAACTGCAATGCCTGCCGGAATGTCGTATTTAAGGTTGGCAAACAGGCCATTGTTATTAAGCTTTGGTCCTGCATTCATCTGCAATTCTATTGCTTGTGTCTTCATTATAATCATTGTTCAGGTGTTAATGTTTCAGCCGTAATTGTTGAACACCAACGGTCTCCGCCTTCTGTATCTCCTCCCCGTCATTTAATATCATTACAGTCTCTTGTTTTTGGATCTTTTCCTTGCCGTACAGATCAATGGTTTCAACTGTGATATTGTCGTCCGGTGCACTAGCGAGAAAATCTTCAATCGTCTCCAGAATATCGTGATCAATAAACGTGGCCTTGCTCGCAGCGATGGTTACCGTGCTTTGTTCAGGGATGCTCAAAATACATTTCCTTAATAGCGCTTTATTCAGAAAAGAAACATCCTTGTTCAACGATATCAGATAGTGCGAGCCAACTTGAGTGAGCGTAATGGCGGCGTGATAATTGGCTCTGATGACAAAAAACAGACCAATAACCATACCTATGGCCATACCTATTAATAAATCGGTTACCAGAATCGCAATCACTGTGATGACAAAAGGAAGAAATTGACTCATGCCTTTTTTGTAAAATGTCTTGAATAAAACCGGATTTGCCAGCTTGTAACCAGTGTGCAATAAAATGGCCGCTAAACAAGCGAGTGGAATAGCGTTCAGGTAGTGCGACAAGAACATGACGCTGAGCAACAAAAACACACCGTGGGTAAAACAGGCCACACGGGATTGACCGCCCGCATTGATGTTGGCCGCACTGCGCACGATGACAGCCGTCATTGGCAAGCCGCCCAATAAGCCACTGATAATATTACCAACACCTTGCGCCTTCAGTTCGCGGTTGGTGGGGGCAAGACGTTTCAAAGGATCCAGTTTATCGGTCGCTTCAAGACTTAACAGTGTTTCCAGACTCGCGATAATTGCAATCGTGACGGCAACAGTATAAACATGCGGATTGCCAAGATGTCTGAGATAGCTGGCGTTTGGCAGTACAAAATTATTGAAGAAATCGCTGATTTTTTCCGAAACCGGCAAGTTGACCAGATGTTCACCTCTGACCGCCCAGTCAGGAGCAAAGTGTCGGGTAATCACGTTGTAACCGACGCCCCAAACCACTGCGACTAGTGGACCGGGGATTAGTTTTAACAACTTTTGCTTCTTAATCCATGCCGTACTCCATAGAATCATGATCAGCAATGCCACAACGCTGATAATAACTGAACCTAGTGATATATTACTACCAAACGATCTAAGCACCTCCATGAAGCTGGATAGGGCAGTATCCTGCATATAGCTCTCATCGCCCTCGAAATGGGCATGGTATCCTGTAGCATGAGGGATCTGCTTGATAATCAAAATCAAGCCAATCGCCGCCAGCATGCCTTCGATGACTGCGGAAGGAAAAAAAGCGCCAATAATCCCGGCTCTCAAAAATCCTAGTACCAGTTGCATGACGCCTGCTAATACACAGGCAACCAGCAACCCTTGAAAACTGCCGAGGGTTTCAATGCCATTGAAAACAATGACGGTTAAACCGGCTGCAGGACCTGATACAGCAAGTTGTGAACCACTGAGCCAGGAGACCATAAGACCGCCGACCAAGCCAGCGATCAAGCCGGAAAATAAGGGTGCTCCAGATGCCAGCGCTATCCCTAAGCATAAGGGTAAAGCCACTAAAAACACCACGAGACCCGCAGGAATATCATCCTTAAGATGACGTATATAATACTGTTTGTGTTTATGTATCATGTCGAAGAGTCCGGTGAAGCGATTTGCTGTTAATGTAAATAGTATTGAATCGAAACTATGATGTCAATTGCAATAATTAAAGTTATTACTTTCATGAATAAAACAAGCCAATATATAAACTGCTGGCTTTTGCTTTGTTCCTCCGCTTTTTGACTGTATTATCATTTAGTCTGTCATTAGATTATTAGTCAACGATAATATTAGCCGCTCTTCCTTTCACGAACCTTTCACAACAGTAATTCCAGTATATGAACATCTTATTGATAGAAGACGATGCCGTGCTGGCTGATGGCTTAATCCATACTTTAACCAATAGCGGGTACACGGTTACCTGTGCAACCTCAGGTTCCTATGCTGAACATTTATTACAAGCACAAGGTTTCGATTTGATTGTGCTTGATTTAGGATTACCGGATGTCGATGGTCTGGAGTTACTGCGCAAATTCAGACGACTAAAAGTGCCTCTGCCTATCATGATTTTAACAGCGCGTGATGGTGTCAATGACCGAATCACAGGTATTGAGCAAGGCGCTGATGATTATATGACCAAACCGTTCGAGCTTCGAGAGCTGGAAGTACGGATTAATGCCCTGATCCGGCGTTGTTATGGCGGATTTAGCAATAATATTGTTATTGGACGTTTGATACTGGATACGCATAACCATCAGGTCTTGGTAGAGGGCCAGCCGATTTTGTTGTCGGCAAGGGAATATGGCGTACTGGAAATTTTATTGCTGCAAGCAGGAAAAGTTGTCGCCAAGGATCGTATTGCCCAACGTTTATCGATCGATGGTGACGCGCTGACCGATAATGCCATTGAAATCTACGTTCACCGTTTGCGCAAGCGCATAGAGCCTTATGGCGTGGTAATTCGTACGGTACGCGGACTAGGCTACTTATTAGAGAAATCAGCCGATGCATAAAAAGAGAAGTCTCAAAACGGAAATGCTTTTCCGTTTGGTCATTCCGCTTATTTTTTTCGTAATAATCGATGCCGTTCTATCTTATTTCGTTACGCTGCATTATGTCGATGAGGCCTATGACAGGTGGTTACTCGACTCCGCCAGATCCTTAGCACAGGGAGTCAAAGTG
>JBAQEN010000661.1:0-3005 GCA_049286765.1 Methylococcaceae bacterium | reverse complement strand
GACGAATTTGCCACTGTGTATGCCGTGCATCTGCTTATAGAAGCGCGCGCCAATGGCATTGCCGTCCCGGAGGATATGCTGAAAAAAAGCATGGACTATATTCAAAACCTGGCCTCCAGCCCCGCTGACGATTTGGCCAGGATACGGGTACGGGCTTATGCGGCTTATCTGTTAACGCGGCATGGCACGGTAACCACCGCTATTTTGTCTACATTGCGCGAGGCGTTGCGAGCTAATTTCAACGAAGAGGAATGGCGTAAAGATTTGGTGGCCGTCTATCTGGGAGCCAGTTATCAATTATTGAAGCAGGAGGCTATGGCTGATGATTTGATAAAAATTCCTGCCCAACGGCTAGGACAAATTACCCCTTCTTATAGTTACCAGGATTATTATGATCCGCTGATTCATGATGCCCAGACTTTGTATCTGTTAGCCAGACATTTCCCTTCGCGTTTGCAAGCCATGCCGGCGGCCATCTTTCAGGCTATCGCCAAGGAATTGCAGGATAACCGTTACAACACCTTGTCTTCGGCCTATCTTCTGCTGGCTTACAATGCATATTTGGATGCAGTGACTACAGACATTGCCGGGCAAATGGCGATTGCCGCCATCGACAAGGCGGGGCAAAAGAAGGCGCTGATTTTACCCGCAAATCTTGCCCCGCGTGTAAGCTTCCCGGATACCACTCAAAAACTGCTTTTTGAAGGTCCAGGCAGTTTGCAGTTGTTTTATGCCATTGCCGAATCGGGTTTCGATCAACAACAGCCCCCCGCCGGGCTAAACAACGGCCTGGAGATTATCCGCACTTATTTGAATGCTCAAGGAAAAGAGATTGACCATGCCGCCTTGGGTGAGGAAATCACGGTAAAACTGCGGGTGCGAGCGATAGACCGGGATCGCATTGACAGCATAGTGATTCTGGATTTGTTGCCCGGCGGTTTTGAGCCTGTGATTCAAAACCCTGTTGCCGTTGCCGAGTCTGATGATTCCGGGGAACAAGATGAATCCTCGTCTGCGTGGAAGGACCGGCTTGCTACGGGCGGTAACTGGAGCCCATACTACAGTGACATCCGTGAAGACCGTGTCGTATTATACGGCAGTGTCAGCAACGAACTCACTGAATACCAATATAAGGTCAAAGTCACGAGCGCTGGCGTTTTCAACATCCCGCCTGTTTATGCAGAAGCCATGTATGAACATACTGTGCAGGCGCATTCCAGTTCTGGGAAAATACGTGTGGATGATAGGCCGTAGGGTGTTGCTTTATGGGGATAAATACGTACCCGCGGGGATTGCGTGTCCTTCGACACAAATTGACCTTCGCCCTGATCATTCTGCTAACTGTTATCGGGCTGGCCGTTAGCCATTACGCGCCCGAACCGCCCCTGTCGAGTTTATACCCGAGTTCCACCGCCATTTATGCCCGGCATGGCGAATTGCTACGTTTAACCCTGGCGAAAGATCAGCAATACCGGCTTTGGCTGCCTTTGCAACAAATCCCTGAATCCATGCGTAAGGCGACGATGCTTTATGAAGACCGCTGGTTTTATCAACATCCCGGCGTTAATCCATGGGCTTTGCTACGCTCAGGGTGGATGACTTATACGCAAGGCGCTCATCAGGGTGCATCAACCATCACCATGCAGTTGGCGCGGCAACTATACACTATTAACAGCCGGAGTCTGTCCGGCAAAGCGTGGCAAATCGCAGCGGCATTCTGGCTGGAGTTACGTTTTTCCAAGGACGATTTGCTGGCGGCCTATCTCAACACAGCGCCTTATGGCGGCAATATCTCAGGCGTAGCGGCGGCCAGTCTGATTTATTTTCACAAACCCGCAGCTCAACTGACCTTAACAGAAGCCTTAACGCTGGCGGTGATACCGCAAAATCCGGTACGCCGTTCTCCCTCCGGTAAACTGCCGCCAGCACTTTTAGATGCACGGCTAAGGCTTTGGCAACGCTGGCTGCAACATTTTCCCCAGGATCAGCGCTATGGGGCCGACTTTAATTTGCCTCTGCTGATTTATGCCCGAGCCGATAAGCCCTTCATCGCTCCGCACCTGACTAATGAACTGCTACACCGCTATCCCGGCGAATACCACATTAGTAGTACTATTAACCTGCCGGTGCAGCTTAGCGTTAAACAACAGGTTGATAACTATATCATTCAAAATCGTGCTTCCGGAATTCGCAATGCTGCGGTGTTATTGCTGGACACGACGACCATGCAGGTCAATGCGCTGATAGGTTCGGCCAATTTTTGGGATACCGGCATACTAGGCCAGGTTAATGGCGCGTCCGCTAAACGCTCACCCGGTTCAACTTTAAAACCATTTGTTTATGCGCTTGCCCTGGATCAGAGTTTAATACATCCGCGCACGGTATTGGCCGACACACCTACCTCGTTCGGCTCGTTCAGTCCTGAAAATTTTGATGGCCGTTTCACAGGTCCTTTAACAGCGCAAGATGCGCTGATCCGTTCACGCAACATCCCGGCCCTCGGTTTGGCTGCAAAACTTACCCAGCCGAGTCTTTACTGTTTTCTGCAACAATCCGGTGTTGCAAACCTGGCCAGCGAGCAGCATTATGGTCTCTCTCTGGCATTGGGCGGCGGCGAGTTAACGATGGAAGAGCTGGCGCAGTTATATGCCTTACTCGCTAATCACGGTGAACTGCGCACACTTCAGTACCGGACCGATCTCAAAGATACTACAGCCCATCCGCCCACGTTAATCAGCCCTGCGGCTGCTTATATCACTCTGGACATGCTAAGTCACAATGCCCGACCCGATTCAGGGCGGCCGGCAATACCGAAAACAGCCTGGAAAACCGGCACATCCTGGGGATTTAAAGATGCCTGGGCGGTCGGTGTAGCCGGGCATTATGTAATGGTGGTCTGGGTGGGGAATTTCAATAACAGCGGTAATACCGCATTCGTTGGCATTAAAACAGCCGCACCGTTATTTTTTACACTGATTGACAGCTTACGCACGCAGCAGCTACTG
>JBAQEN010000660.1:0-1975 GCA_049286765.1 Methylococcaceae bacterium | reverse complement strand
GTCTACAGCTTTGTTTTTGCGAATTTACAACCCACAGTATTTACGATTTTGAAGCCGATGGACATCAGAAACAAATAGAAGAGAAAAGTGAAAGACCGTGGCATACATCTGGTAGCACTTTTAAATCATTAGCACATGCAACCGAAAAATTTATGAACCATGCACGGAGTGATCGTGCTGTTATCAAAAACAAATTGATACCACCAGTGCCTTAATGAAATGCTGGGATTCTCACCTAATCCCAGCTTAACGTCTGTCAATGCTGGGTTTCACTTCGTTCAACCCAGTCTACTACCCTATTAAGTAGACTCCTTTTTCAGGTGTCTATGAAAATTCAGTAAAAGGTGCATAACACTTGTTGCACACCAATAACTCATTAACTCTAATAAACCCAATTTTGAATAGATGCATAAGTTGGAAACAAACGCAAAGATCCAGGAATTTTCACCTTTTGCCTTGCACCTTGTACCTTCTACGCAAACCTCTCAATCATCTTTTCCGCCTGCTCAGCAAACTGTTCAAGATTACCTTTTTTTACCTTATCTACCGGAATAACCAGCGCGGTGCTCAAATCAATATAGATATAAACATAGCGCTTGCCATATTCCACCCTGACCAACTCTGACCAGGCCATTTTATTTTTGCCGCTGGGTGATTTTTCCAGCAGGTAGTTTGGGTTTGCAGGATCTATAGTCAAGGTATAAGTTCCGAACAAATTGCTTTTTTCTTTATGGGTATAGTTTTTTAAGATTTGCCGGCGCAAATCCAGCATCATTATTTTAGGCGACAGCAACGCCCACAGAGCCGCCATCGCGACAATGTAGCCCGATGATTTCATATCGCCATAATAAAAATAATAAAACCCGCCGATAATTCCCATGATGCCCGGCACTATCCAGCGGTTTTTTTGAATATTGTGCTGTATTTCATCATTTCTCATGAACTGTATTTCATTAAAATGAATTAAATCTTCTTCGCCGAACTCGTATTCTATTTCAAACATAGCCTTAATCTTTTTGAGGTTTAAAATTCTAATGCATTTTTATTTTGGTATAAACACTGCGTCTGAAGGCATTGGAAAGCGTCAACATGGCCGTTCTAAAGTAACCGTGGATTGCCACCTGATGCATTTTATAAAGAGACAGATAAACCACTTTGGCAATAAATCCGCCGATGCTCACTGTACCCATCAAATGACCCATCAAATTACCGACCGTGGTGTATTTGCCCAACGAAACCAGTGAACCGTAATCATAGTAAACGAAACTCGCCAGACGGCGGCCTTTTAATCGGTTGACAATCGACTTGCATAAAGTTGATGCCTGTTGATGCGCCGCTTGCGCTCTGGGTGGCACATTGCCTTTATGCCCTTGCCAAACACAAGCCGCACAATCGCCCATTGCAAAAATGTCATTGTCTTGGGTCTTTAACGTACCATCTACCACCAATTGATTGATGTGGTTGGTTTCCAGCCCATCCAGATTTTTCATCCAATCCGGGGCTTTAATGCCTGCCGCCCAGACTTTCAAGTCGGCTTCAATGAATTCACCATCATGGGTTGTGATACCTTCCTTGGTTATTTCGGTGACGCGTCTACCCATTTTAAGGTCAACACCTAAACTCACGAGTTGTAGTTGTGTGGCGGTTGCCAATTTAATGGGTAAAGCGGGTAACAATTGCGTCGCCGCCTCAATAATGGTCAGTTTTACCGTGCTCTTCTCGTTCAATCCATAAATCGACAGAACATTAGTTACCTCGTGCAATTGTGCTGCCAACTCAACGCCCGTAGCCCCGGCGCCAACAATGGCGATAGATAAGGGCTTGATATTAACGCTGTCTTTACCTATATAACTTTTCAAATAGGATTCAAACAATTGCTTTTGAAACTTGAAAGCTTGCGAGGTGGTATCCAGAAACAGACAATGCTCAGCGACGCCCTTAATATTAAACGTATTACTAACGCTGCCAACAGACA
>JBAQEN010000659.1:0-2820 GCA_049286765.1 Methylococcaceae bacterium | reverse complement strand
CGGATAAACTGATAAGGTGATGTGATGGCAATAGACTCAGCCTGCATGGCGGCCTGTGGAGAGAATTGCTGCAATTGCAGGGAATTGTTGATTGCCGCTTCAGGGAAAATACCGCCTCCGGTTAAGCTACAGGCTAACGAAGCCTGAGCCAGCGACGAAGTGCAAATTTGACTCAGTGCTAGAAAAGACGCTTGTTGCCCAGGACTCGCCGACGACAGATTTGTAAAGTCGATAGTACCCGTGGCTATAACATCTCCGGCGCTAGCCGTAGTGAAGAGAGCTAAAGCAAGAGCTAGTACTATTGCTGCAATGCTGTGAATATCTATCGTTAATGACATCTGATTATTCGTTTTCATAATAGATTCCTCATTAAATTTATTAATTAAGCGCTTGTTGTTTATCATGTTTTCATGAAAAAATAAAGCTATTTCTAACCTGTCACATGCCTAAGTCTTGTTCAGCACGCGTTGGAATGGAAAACCTAGCTAACCGTTGCATTATCTCCGGCCACTTTTCCTCTCAACAACAGCGATGATCTAATTCCAAAACAATGCAGACAGACAAACTATGCCAAACAGCAATGCCATTTCTACAACAGCCCATAATCTTTATCAATGACCTATAAACAAAAGTTGCCGCCGATCTTCTGCAATTGCAGGCTGACTGCAAGCCGATGAGCAGCTTATAAGAATATTCTTTTTATCCAGCTTGATGTGTATCGTGTTCAACTGCTTAAAATGACCTTGCGGATCGACTCTGCGTTGATTTTCGATAAACACCTGGGCATTTCCATAGTCGCGAAAGCCGCTTCCAAGCTGGTCTAATCTGTAACGATCTTCGGTTTTTTCCTTATTATAGGGGAGGTGCGTGATTTGCCCATTAGCCAGCGTGAGCACGCCTGCTAAAGACTCCTGAAGTACCAGCACCAGATTCGGATTATTTTTGTCGAAACCAAGCAGCGCGGTGTTATCTGTCAAGTTATGGAGTGTTTTTTCCTCATTGCCCTGAGTGGTTAGCCGGACGAGTTTATTGCCTTTCATGGCGAGTATGGATTGACTTCCGGGTATCCATAACGGCGTATGATAGACGCCATCACGGCTGATCTTCCTCGGTTCGGATGCCTCTGCTTCCCCAATTTGCACTAGCCAGATATCGCCTTCCGTGAAGTTATCGTTTCCTCGTACCGTGCTTGGGGTAGCGGTAATTCCTGTAAACCGGAGTAATGCCGCCAGAAATGAATCGTCTTCCGCCATAACTCGATGAACAGGCAGGACTGTCAAAATCCATAGCGAAATAATAGGGAGAAAATGTCTGGAGTTCATGAGTTATCCTTTTTTTCAGGAGGCTTTGGTCCAGTTGCACCAAATAAAACCTCGAAGATGCGGTCATATCCTGTGATTTCGAGTTTTTTGACAGCTTCACGAGGCAACGTGATCAAGCTTTTATCGTATTTTCCTGCTCGCTGTTTTCTAAGCAAAAAGGTTTTGCCTTCGTTTCCTTCCCAAACCAGCCAGGCTTGCTCATTCCCTTGGAGGGTTCCAGGAGTCTCCAGCCCTGTTACCCGAGGCATCAACTTATCGACGACCAGGATGCCATAGTTCACCGGGATCAAAAGGAGCTGAACAAACAGCAAAAACCCCAGCAGCGAAGTTAATAACAAAGTACTGGAAGTGGTGTTTGCAGGGTTTCTCAATGCGTAAAAAAAGCCCGATGAAATCGCCGCTCCTGCCAGCAATGCGCTGAAATACAGCGCCATGGGACCGTCAGTTTGGGCAAGAAGCAATCCTCGAAACCATGAGGGCTCTGTCGGAAGATCCTCTATCAAAAGCAAATTACTGAGCAGAAAACACTGCCGCATGACCAGTTGAATCATCAGCAAGGAAAAGATAATGCCGGTCAGGGCCAAGCGATTTGATACCAGCCACCACGATAGAACGCTCGCCAATTGAATGCTAAAAAATCGGCCCAGTCTAGCTCGTATAGATGAGGGTAAAACTCGAAACAACAAATAAGCCGGTGTAACCATCAGTACCACAAGGAAAACCAGACTGGGGACAGATGAGATGAGATAAATAAGAAATCTCGCGCCGGTAAACAAATAGCGTTCATCCAGCGCCGACAGATCAACGCCAATCCCCAGTGCGGTGAGATGAAAGCGTAGCGTCAGATAGCCCAACAGATAAAGAAAAAAACTACATAGCACGGTGTATGAAGTCCAATGGGAGCCAAGCTCCTGGAGGCGTTTAGCTAAATTCCCCCAAAAGTCGCCCATGATTATTCCGATGCCGCTGCGGCAATCTGATACTTACCATTTTGAAAATTACCCTGTGTGTAGTTGCGGACAAAAAAGAACTCGCCAAAATTATCTCCAGTGTGCTGGATAGGTGCATAACCTGGAACTTGACTGCCTCCGATTTTTTTTGCTTTGGCAAATACTTCCGGCTTGATATCAAAAGAAATTTGCTGGGCGCTGATAACGTCATTGTTTTTTGCCAATGCTTCTACGAAAGCGTTGGCAAAAATCGAAAGTCCATTGCCGCTATCTTGATCAAGCACTGGTTCGAAACCGCCCGAAGTCAAGGCGGTTCTAGATAATCTCTCGGCCAACGCTTTAATCCAGCCAACTTGAGCTTCGGGAGAGGTATCGGTAAGGTCAGGTATACCAGCAGATGGAATATACGTGACCTCTGTATTTGTTGATGGGGATCGAGTAGATATTATTGAGGGAGAAGCTGCGATTGTTGTCGGTATAGTCGTTATAGCCGCCGTTGTTACTGCAGCGCTATAGCAGGAATCTGCGACAATCAGCACATGTTTTGC
>JBAQEN010000658.1:0-2207 GCA_049286765.1 Methylococcaceae bacterium | reverse complement strand
GTTTGTGTTAGGCATCTTGCTGATGATTGAGTCGGTATAAACAACGGAGAAAAAAATGAACGAGTTCACTAAAAAGCTGTTGAATGATTTTCTGATAGGCGTCTTTGCGGTGATTCCAATCGTTATAGTGTTGCAAATTATAATTTTTGTTAAAGAACTGGTATCCGAGTTATTTCAAGTCGTTTACGGTTTTTCCGATAACTATCTTTATACCGCTATGGTTTTCGCAGTCAGTTTTATTATATTAGTATATATAGGTAATACTACTGTCAAAAAAGGCCGCTCTTGGGTTATTAGTGTCTTTGACTTTGTAATTGCCAGAATTCCATTTCTGAACACTATTTATCGCGTGCTTAAAAAAGTTATCAACATGTTTTCATCACGTGAACAAACAATGGCCAAGGAAGTCGTTTACGTAGAATACCCAAAAGAGGGTGTTTGGGTGCCTGCTTATGTGACTAACAAACACGATGATAAATATATACTGTTTGTCCCCACATCACCTAACCCGACATCCGGCTTTACTGTGATTGTCGATAAATCAAAATTAATAAAATCCGCTATGAATATTGAAGAAGCCACCAGCTTTATTGTCAGTGTTGGTGTTGATTACAACAAGGCATCAGAAGCGAATAAATTATCTTGATGATCACGTTGCGTAGTCTGGGCTAATCATTAATTAATAGTGAAGACAGCACAATTGAAATTAATCATTACATTGGCGGCATTATTGCTGTTTATTTCAATCACCGGGTGTGGGGAAAAGGATAAACAAGCCAAAGCATCTGACTCCGTTGTGCTTAAAACCCAATTGGAAGCTTTGGATAAAGCCAAACAAGTCGAGCGTTCGCTTCAGGATGCAGCGGAAAAACAGCGTAAAACTATAGATGAAGGCACAAATGGCCAAGGGCAATGATGCTAAAGACATGACAAAATATTACAAAAAATACTTTATTGCCAAAGATTTACAAATTGCATAAGAGAATACTTAATATTTCAATTCCCTTAAAACCCGGTATTCTCTGTGCCTCTGTGGTTTATTGATGGAAAATTACCGACTGCTTTCCGGGTCTCCTAAAATCAACATTAGCTTTCCTGATGATAAGCCGCAATTCGTTCAACTTCGTTTTTTGACCCCAAAATCAAAGGCACGCGTTGATGAATGCCTGTCGGTTTGATATCGAGAATACGTTCACGCCCTGTAGAACAAGCACCGCCCGCTTGTTCAATAATGAAGGCCATCGGATTTGCTTCGTACATAATACGTAACTTGCCGGGTTTTGACGGATCGCGTAAATCGAGCGGATATAGAAACACACCGCCACGTGTAAGGATCCGGTAAACCTCGGCAACCAGCGAAGCAATCCAGCGCATATTAAAGTTTTTTTCGCGCGGCCCTTCCGTTCCTTGCAAACATTCATCAATATAACGCTGTACAGGCGGTTCCCAGAAACGCTGATTGGACATGTTAATCGCAAATTCGCTGGTCTCTTCCGGAATTCTCATATTCGGATGAGTCAGGATAAATTCACCGATATCCTGATCGAGAGTAAAACCATTGACGCCATGTCCGGTTGTCAAGACCATCATCGTTGACGGCCCATAAAGCACAAAACCCGCGCAGACCTGTTCGGAACCCTTGCGCAAAAAATCTTCAGGCGCAGGATCGACACCCTCACGACATCTTATAATCGAAAAAATAGTACCTACAGCCAGATTAACATCAATATTTGAAGAACCATCCAATGGATCAAATAAGGCCAGATATTTGCCCTTGGGATACTGCGCTGGAATAGCAATAATATCGTCCACTTCTTCCGAGGCCATGCCCGCCAGATGACCAGTCCAATTCAGAGCATTGACCATAATGTCATTGGTGATGATGTCCAGTTTTTTCTGTACTTCGCCTTGTATATTTTCAGACTCAGCGCTGCCCAAAACACCCACGAGATTACCCCGGTTAACCAGATGCGATATTTTCTTGCACGCAGTCACAATATTATTGAGTAACAAAGTGAAGGTTCCGGACGCATCCGGCAGCCCCCGTTGCTGTTCGATGATGAACTGGGTCAAAGTGACTTTATTAGTCATTCTTTCATGTCTCCGTTTATATGTTTGTGCCAGAAAATTCTACACAGGCACAAGTAGATGATGCGTGCGATTAAGTATGTGGTTAAGTAGTGTTAGACTATTGGCTATACGCTAGT
>JBAQEN010000657.1:0-12680 GCA_049286765.1 Methylococcaceae bacterium | reverse complement strand
GACACTGCTCCTATCTTGAAACAAGGCGGATTGCCTCATTTCATAGACATTGGAAACAGCGATATGCTGTCAATCACCCTAGGCTTTGCTACACAACCCCCTTACCGCGAAGCGGTTTAGTCCCATGGCAGACTGCTGCTATTCGTTATTGACATTAGTTCTGACTAATTTTTAATATTGCCAGATTAAATCTGAACTTTTACAGATATATTCACCTTGGAATTAGTCCCTTCTGCTTGATGTGCTACGTAACCTCGGCGTATCTTACCTGCCGACAAGTTTTAAAATCCAAAAACAATACCGTTTAGAGACTATTTTTTCATGCTCTCCGTAGTCTTCGTGGTATTTTTATATGACTTGCGTAACATCAGTAAACAATAGACAGCAGTTTTATCCCTTCGCGTAAAAAAATAATCAAATTCCCAACAAAATAATGCTAAGCACTCTCGTCCGATTTTCCATCCGTTTTTACGGCATTGTTATTGCACTCGCCGTAGTGATCTTGCTTTATGGCAGTTATCGCTTTACCACGGCGGGCCTGGATATTTTTCCTGAATTTGCCCCCAAGCGGGTCATTATTCAAACTGAATCGCCCGGACTGTCTGCCGAGCAGGTTGAGGTACTGGTAACCCGGCAGATTGAAATGTCTATCAGCGGTTTGGTGGGAATGGAGTCGGTGCGCTCCGAATCCATTCAGGGTTTATCGATAGTCACGGCGACGTTTAAAGAAAAAAGCGATGTTTATCGCAATCGCCAGCTGATCAGCGAGCGTCTGGCGGGTTTACCGGCACATCTGCCGCTGGGCATTGTGCCGGTTGCGATACCGCTGTCTTCGTCTTCCGCGACGGTATTAACCATTGGCTTAAGTTCGGATGCCAAAGATTTGATGGCGTTGCGTACTTTGGTGGACTGGACTATCGTGCCGCGCTTATTGGCAGTGCACGGCGTTGCCGATGTTAATGTATTCGGCGGAGAAATTGCGCAGATGCAAATTCAGGTTGATCCTGTTCAGCTGCATCGTTTTAATCTGGCGCTGGATGACATTATTCAAGCCGCCTCGCAAGCCGGAGTCATCCAGGGCGGCGGATTTATCGAAAATAATAACCAGCGCATCACCCTGCAAGTCACAGGGCAGCCGGCGACGCCTGAACAATTCGCAAAAATTATTGTTAAGCGCGATCAGGGGCGCAACATCACGCTGGGCGAAGTCACCACCATCCGTTATGCACCAGAACCGCCTATCGGCGCGGCACAAATTGGAGGCAAACAGGGCATAGTTATGATGGTTATTGGACAATACGGAGCCAATACCTTGACAGTATCCAGACAGGTTGAACAGACCTTGAAAGAGTTTGAACCGGTTTTTAAAAATGAGGCCATTACTTTTTATGAGCACTTGTTCCGCCCTGCCGACTATATAGAAAGATCGATTGCCAATTTGTCAGGGCATTTGCTGATTGGCGGTTTGTTTGTGCTGATTATTTTGTACCTGTTTTTGTTTAACTTCCGCACAGCTTTTATTTCTGCCCTGGCTATTCCCGTATCCTTAATCGGTGCCGTGATTGTCTTGCTGGAAACGGGAGTTAATCTGAACATCATGGTGCTGGGCGGCTTGGCCATTGCCTTGGGTGAAGTGGTTGATGATGCCATTATTGATACCGAAAACATTTTCCGGCGTTTGCGTGAAAACCGTTTGCTGGAACAACCGTTGCCCGTTGCAACGGTTGTTTACACGGCTTCGCTGGAGGTGCGGAGTTCGGTGGTCTATGCCAGCTTTATCGTCGCGCTGGTGTTCGTCCCCCTGTTGACCTTAAACGGCGTGGCCGGACGCTTGTTTGCGCCGCTGGGTTATTCGTATATTCTGGCAATTTTAACGTCTTTGCTCGTAGCTCTCACCTTAACGCCGGCGTTGTGTTTTGCCTTGCTGGGCGGGAAGCTCGATAATGTCAATGACCCGCCGCTCATCAAGCGCATCAAGCCACTGTATAAAAGTTTGCTGGGTTTTATTTTCAGGCATTTTAGGGTGTTGATTATCGCCAGTATTATGGTCTGTCTGTCAGGGCTGTTCGCCTTTTTTAATCTCAGCAGCAAATTTTTGCCCGAACTGCGCGAAGGCCATTATATCGTTCATACCACCAGCATTCCCGGCACGTCTTTGCAAGAATCATTAAGAATCGGCAGCAAACTGACCGAACAGTTTATGACCATTCCTGGCGTACAATCGGTATCGCAATGGGCGGGGCGCGCCGAACGTGGCGCCGACACTTACGGCAGTCATTACAGTGAGTATGAAGTTCGTCTTGAGCCACTGTCAGGCGCCAAGCAACAGCAAATATTGAACCAGTTGCGTGAAATGCTGACCAATTTCCCCGGTATTGGCTTTGAAGCCAACACCTTTTTAACGGAACGGGTCGATGAAACCATTTCCGGCTACACCGCGCCGGTGGTCGTTAATCTTTACGGCAATGACTTGAATGTGCTTGATGCAGAAGCGCAAACGCTCGCCCGGATTATGCGCGACATCCCCGGCGCTGCCGATGTGCAGTTACGGTCGCCTCCTGCCACGCCGTTACTGCAAATTCACCTGAATCTCGACCAGCTTAACTTTTGGGGCATCATGCCTGCTCAGATTGTTAATACCTTGCAAGCCGCTTACGAAACCCGGATAGTAGGGAAGCATGTTCAGGGCAACAAAATTGTCAATATTGCGGTGGCTCTGGCGCCGGAACTCAGGCAACAACCTGAATCAATTGCCCAACTGCCTATCAGAACACAGGATGGCACTTTAATCAGGCTGGAACAGGTCGCGGAAATCAGGCATATGGCAAGCCGCTATAATATCCTGCATCAGGGGTCACAACGACGCCAGGCCGTCACCTGCAATGTGATTGACAGGGATATGGACGCTTTTATGCAGGAGCTTAAAGCCCGCGTGTTAAAAGAAATTCCTGTTTCGGCGGATAGCTATCCTGAATTTACCGGCGCCGCCGTTGAACAGGCCCAGGCCCGCAACGAGCTGATTCTGCATTCATTGCTGGCTGGGGCTGGGGTGTTGATTTTTATTTATATTGCCATTGGCAGTGTCCGTAATACTGTTCTGGCTCTTGCCAATCTGCCTTTTGCCTTAATCGGCGGCGTTGCCGCTGTGGTGCTCACCGGAGCCACCTTATCAGTCGGTTCTATTGTAGGTTTTGTGACTTTATTCGGCATTACCGTGCGTAACAGTATTATGCTCTTGTCTCACTATCGGTATTTAGTCGAAGTGGAAGGCAAAAGCTGGAACATGGAAACTGCGATACAAGGCGCCCAGGAACGCTTGCCGTCCATTTTAATGACGGCGCTGGTGACTGCTTTGGCGATGTTTCCTATCACTTTTAATAGCGATAATCCGGGACGTGAAATCATGGGGCCCATGGCGGCGATTATAATCGGCGGACTGGCTTCTTCAACACTGTTGAATTTGTTGCTGTTGCCGGGGATGTTGCTGCGGTTTGGGAGTTTTAAAACCTGATTTTGCCCATTTGGGCTTCAACTGAAAGTTTTGGGTGTACAAGCTCATTGGCAAGATCAAGACGGAATGGCGGATAACATTGCGTTATCCGCCTGATAAAGCAGGCAGATTATTAATCTCTGCCGTTGAATACGCCCAGCAGTTGCAGCAGGCTCAGGAACAAGTTGTAGATAGAGACATACAATGAAATCGTCGCCAGAATATAGTTGGTTTCACCGCCGTTAACTATTTGACTGGTCTGAAACAGGATCATGCCGGACATCAGCAGAATAAACATTGCTGATACTGCCAGTGATAGCGCAGGGATAGCGAAAACGATGGCGCCGATACCCGCCAGAAATGCCACGAGTACGCCGACCATCAGGAAGCCGCCCATGTAGCTAAAGTCTTTGCGCGTGGTTAATGCATAGCCTGAAAGCCCCAGGAATACGACGCCAGTGCCGCCTAATGCCATCATGATAAGTTCATGGCCATTGCTGAAGGCTTTAACATACATCGATAAAATAGGCCCCAGTGTTAAGCCCATAAAACCGGTTAACGCGAACACAAAAAGCAGACCTAAAGCGCTGTTGCTGAATTTTGCTGTCAAGAAGAACAAACCGTAAAAACCCACCAGGGTGACGATCATGCCAAAAGGAGGAAGATTCAGGTACATTGCCGCACCTGCGGTCATGGCGCTGAAAATCAATGTCATTGATAACAGCATATAAGTATTTTTCAGTACTTTATTGCTGGCCAGAATGCTTGATTCCGGGCGTGAAATAGCAGTATTTAATCTCATTTGAAGATATTCCTTAAAATAAATGATAAACAAAACAGAAAGACCAATAAATTCTACAAGAGTTTCATTGCCTTTGTAAGAAAACTTAAGTAATGCCTGTCAGAAAAGGTAAACGGATTCTGTCTTTGTGTTTTGGTTTTATAGGTTGATGAGTTGTATATTGCCCGGTTGGATTCGGTAAAATGGTGCGAACAGTGAAAGTTCTCCAAGGTTTTATTCGCGGCCGGGATACTGGAGAAGGACGGCTTGGTTAAGCAACTGACGCTACGCCTATGGGCTTCCCAAAAAAAATTGAATGCAGGCCAATATATAATCGTAGAATAATACACTTAAAAATTACTTAACTTAAAAGCAGGATCATGGTATCGAAATTAACAACCAATAGTCACAATTCGAATAGCGCCGGATTAAAATATATTTATCCGGTTATTTCCAGGCGCATGGGTGGCTTGTCCATAGGCGTCAATTTTAATACCAATAATGCTTGCAATTGGCGTTGTATTTATTGCCAGGTACCTGATTTAAAAATCGGTGCTGCACCTGAAATGGATTTTAAGTTATTGGAAGATGAGTTAAGGTTTTTTCTTGATGATGTTCGCTACGGTGATTTCTATCAGCGTTTTCAGGTAGATGAAGATAAGCGCTTAATTAAGGATATTGCAATAGCCGGTAATGGTGAGCCAACAAGCTTAAAAGACTTTGCCAGGGCGGTCGAGTTGATCGGCGAGATAGCTACAGAAAAAGGTGTTTTCCCGCACAGTAATTATTTATTGATTACTAATGGCAGTTTGGTGCATCAGGCTAAAGTACAGGCCGGCTTAAAGCTATTAAAATCTTATGGCGGAGAGGTTTGGTATAAGCTGGATAGCGCTACCGAAGAGGGCCTGGCTTTGATTAATAATTCCGGCCAAAGTAGCAAGGCACGTTTGAGAAATTTAATGCTTTCGGCAGAATTGTGTCCGACAAAGCTGCAAACATGTCTGTTTGATTATGACAGCCAAGGTTTGTCGGTCAAGGAGAGAACGGCTTATCTCAACTTACTAAAAACCATCAAAAAAACGGGCTGTGCATTGAAAGCTGTAATGTTGTATACAATAGCAAGGCCTTCATTGCAACCGGAAGCGGGGCGGTTGAAGCCATTGGCAGCTGATATATTAAATGCGTTTGCCGATGAAATCCGGCATTTGGGTTTTGATGTTTCAGTGACCATTTGATTATGCATCCGATTAATTATCGCTTGTTTTGATAGTAATAAATACTTATAATATTGAGTTCATTTAAAATGCGAATGTGGCGGAACTGGTAGACGCGCTGGATTTAGGTTCCAGTAGGTTATCCTGTGAGAGTTCGAGTCTCTCCATTCGCACCACCCCATTCAAAAAAGTTTGCCGTATTTCGGTAAGCTTTTCAGTTCTTTCAAGCCATCCCGGTATTCCATAAAAACTCTTCAATAAATGTGTGAGGTAAAGAAATGCAAGTTTCTGTCGAAAAGACATCAGAATTAAGCAGAAAAATGACAGTTAGTGTGCCTGAAGCCGTTGTCCAGGAGAAAATGGCGGCGCGTTTAAAGTCTTTAGCACGCGAAGTTAAAATCGATGGTTTTCGTCCGGGTAAAGTACCTCAGCACGTCGTTAATAAAATGTTTGGTGATAGGGTACGTAGTGAAGTTTCAGGCGATCTGATTCACTCTACTTTTTATGACGCATTGCAAGATCAGGATCTAAGACCTGCCGGGCATCCGCATATTCAGTCGCTGGATGAACCTGAAGGTTTTAAATACACCGCTGTATTTGAAGTCTATCCTGACATATCGCTGGAAGGGCTTGATCAACTCGAAGTAGTGCGACCGGTTGCTACAGTCAGTGATGCTGATGTTGATGACATGGTTGAGAAGCTAAGAGCGCAAAAGCAAACTTGGCGCCTGGTTGATCGAGAAACGCAAAAAAATGATCGTGTGACCATTAGTTTCTCAGGCACCTCTGAAGGTGAGAATTTTACTGACGGCAAAGTAGAACAATTTGAGGTTGTTTGTGGCGCAAATAAGATGATTCCAGGCTTTGAAGACAATCTGGTAGGTCTTGCGGCGGGCGCTAACAAAATCTTTTCAATAACATTTCCAGAAGATTACGGTAATGCAAATCTGGCGGGTAAACCCGCTGAATTTGATGTGGAAGTCATTAAAGTTGAAGAACCCGTTCTGCCTGATATTGATGAGGCTTTTGTTAAAGCCTACGGTATCGAAGATGGCTCAATAGACTCTTTCCGCGATGATATTAAAAATAACATGGAACGAGAGTTGGAACAGGCGCTTCGGGGCAAGTTGAAAAACGCCGTAATGGATGCTTTATATGAAAAAATTCAGATTACTGTACCCAATACCTTAGTCGATGAAGAGGTCGGAAACCTGATGAAACCTTACATAGAAACGGCTAAAAGACAGAAAATGAAGCTGGAAGATTTACAGTTACCAAGAGATGTTTTTGAAGACCAGGCTAGGCGTCGTGTGGCGTTGGGATTGATCTTGGGCGAAATTATTCAAAAAAATGCTATTAAATTGGATAGTAATAAAGTACGCTCTACTATTGAGGATATGGCAAGAAGCTATGAACGTCCTGAAGATGTTGTTGCATGGTATTTTGCGGATGAAAAGCGTTTGAATGACGTTCAGCAAATGGTGTTGGAAGAACAATCAATCGAATGGTTGGTGGCTCAAGCACAAGTATCAGATAAAACGATAAGTTTTAGTGATGCTATGGATAAACAGTAACTGTAAGGATTTTTAATGTATCAACAACATGTAATAAATCAAGCAAGGGCTTTGGAAGCGGCGGGTGGATTAGTACCCATTGTTATCGAACAAACCGCCAGAGGTGAACGTTCTTTTGATATTTACTCAAGACTATTAAAGGAGCGCGTAATTTTTTTAGTGGGTCAGGTTGAAGATTACATGGCTAATCTGGTGGTAGCGCAACTGCTTTTTCTGGAATCTGAAAACCCTGACAAAGACATTCATCTATACATCAATTCTCCTGGTGGGTCAGTGACTGCAGGTATGTCTATTTATGACACCATGCAGTTTATTAAGCCGGATGTGAGTACGCTGTGTATAGGGCAGGCGGCCAGCATGGGCGCATTGCTGTTAACCGGCGGGGCGGCAGGTAAGCGTTACTGTTTACCGCATTCAAGAATGATGATCCATCAGCCATTAGGAGGGTTTCAAGGGCAGGCTTCTGATTTTGATATCCATGCCAGGGAAATTCTGAATATCAGAGAAAAACTGAACAAAATCCTGGCTTTCCATACCGGTCAGCCTCTGGAAAAGGTACAGCAAGATACCGATAGAGATAATTTTTTAAGCTCGGATGATTCGGTAAGCTATGGACTGATTGATAAAGTATTATCGAAGAGGGCAACAGGTTCTGAATTATAACGGTTGGTATTCTTTTGGTATTTCGATATCCTTTACTTTATCGAAAGTAAAAACATCATTTCGGATGTTTGCAGGAGACATGGTATGAGTAATGAAAAAAACGGCAAAGATGATGATAAACTGCTTTATTGTTCTTTTTGCGGTAAAAGCCAGCATGAAGTAAGAAAGCTTATTGCGGGTCCTTCAGTTTATGTTTGTGATGAATGTGTAGAGCTTTGTAACGATATTATAAAAGATGAATTACAAGATGATGCTTCCTCCTTTGGAAGCGAATTACCAAAACCAAAACAGATAAAAGAAGAGCTTGATGCCTATGTTATAGGTCAGGATCGAGCAAAAAAAATTCTTGCTGTGGCAGTTTATAATCATTATAAACGCTTGCGTAGTAAGGCCAAAAAAGAGTCTGTTGAATTGGCAAAAAGCAATATTTTATTGATTGGACCTACGGGCTCTGGCAAGACATTGCTGGCTGAAACATTAGCGCGTTTACTGGATGTGCCGTTTACTATCGCTGACGCCACTACCTTAACGGAAGCGGGTTATGTGGGTGAAGATGTAGAAAATATCATTCAGAAAATTCTGCAGAAATGTGATTATGATGTAGAAAAGGCTGAAACCGGCATTGTTTACATCGACGAAATTGATAAAATTTCCAGGAAGTCCGAGAATGTTTCAATTACCCGTGATGTCTCAGGCGAAGGCGTTCAGCAGGCTTTGCTTAAATTGATTGAAGGCACTGTTGCTTCAGTACCTCCTCAGGGTGGCCGCAAGCACCCCCAGGGGGAGTTTTTACAGGTTAATACTGCCAATATTCTATTCATTGTGGGTGGCGCTTTTGCCGGCTTGGATCGTGTTATAAAGGCGCGTTCTGAAAAAGGCGGCATAGGTTTCTCAGCCGACGTAAAAACCAAGGATGAGTCAAAAAATGTGGGTCAACTGTTTGCTGAGGTTGAATCTGAAGATTTGATAAAATACGGCTTAATTCCTGAATTTGTGGGTCGCTTGCCAATCATTGCGACGTTGGACGAACTGGATGAGCATGCTTTGGTGCAAATATTGACTGAGCCTAAAAATGCACTAACCAAACAATATAAACATCTGTTTGAGATGGAAGGCGCTGATCTGGAGTTTCGTGATGATTCTTTAAGTGCGATTGCCCGCAAAGCCATGGAAAGGAAAACTGGCGCCAGGGGGCTGAGAACCATTGTTGAAAATGTCTTGCTGAATACCATGTATGAACTTCCATCAGCAGATAATATATGTAAAGTAGTTGTCGATGAAAGTGTTATTTTAGGTCAGTCCGAGCCTATTTTGGTTTATGAAACCGAAAAGAAAAAGGCCTCTGCTGAATCCTGATATTACTATTTTTGATGAAAAAGGAGTTTTATTTTTAAAACTCCTTTTTTTTTGTGCGGCAATTTAGAAATAATTGTTAAACCTTTATTCGCCAGAAATACGAAGCAGAATATAAAGTTTCATGTCCTTTGTGCTTTTCATGGTAATAATAGAAGCCTGGATACATTTTGCCCAGGCAATAACCATATGTTGCAAGCAACATTGATGAAATTATGCTCACTTATAGTACTCTTTGAGTAAATGGCATAGCTGGTTAATAAAATTTGTAATTTTTCATCCTTAAGGGGACCCCTAATCACGGTGCTTTTGTCGGCCGACTTTTCGGAAAATGCATAGTCTGACAAGCATGTAGTCCATTAATTTAAGATAAAAACCATTCCCCTGGGATAGTCGAAGTGCGGTATCATTAGATATACTCACAGTCTTTAAGACTAAATACTTGCTATTTTAATTAGCGCCCCCATACTCTTCTAATCCCAGAAATTGTTAAAGGTTCCGTTTATGGAAACGCACAAAATGACAGAGTTACAAGAAATACATACCTTGATTCCGGTTTTACCGCTTAGAGATGTAGTGGTTTATCCGCACATGGTCATTCCCTTATTTGTCGGCAGAGAGCGATCTATCGATGCGTTAGATGCTGCTATGAAAGATAACAAACAAGTTTTATTAGTGGCACAAAAGGAAGCTGAAGTTGATGAGCCTGAGTTTCCTGATCTGTATCAGGTTGGTACGCTGGCAAATATTCTACAGTTATTGAAGCTGCCTGACGGCACTGTCAAGGTTCTGGTGGAAGGGAGTCAACGCAGCAAAGTTATCCGCTATCAGGAAACGGGAAGTTTTTTTTCTGCACTCGTGACGGAGCTTAATGATATTTTGACGTTATCCGAGCAAGAGCAGGATGTACTCCAGCGGACAGTAATCAGTTCATTTGACCAATACGTCAAATTGAATAACAAGATACCACCGGAAGTATTGAATGCCTTGTCAGGTATAGATGACCCCAGCCGGCTTGCCGATACGATGGCAGCTCATATGACCTTGAAAGTGAGTGAGAAGCAGGTAATACTCGAAACCGCAGATATTGAAAAACGTCTGGAAAAGTTAATGACGGTAATGGAAGGGGAAGTCGACCTTCTGGAAATGGAGAAAAAAATCCGTGTGCGCGTCAAGCAGCAGATGGAAAAGAATCAGAGGGAATATTATCTGAACGAACAGATGAAAGCGATTCAAAAGGAACTGGGCGACATGGATGATGTGCCCAATGAGATCGAGGAGCTGGAAAAGAAAATAGCCAACGCAGGCATGTCCAAGGAGGCGAAAACAAAAGCCGAGGCTGAGCTTAATAAGCTTAAATTGATGTCTCCTATGTCCGCTGAAGCGACTGTGGTGCGTAATTATATAGACTGGATGGTTAATGTGCCCTGGAAAAAAACCACCAAAGTGAGGCATGATTTAAAAATTGCCGAGCAAGTCTTGGAAGCCGAGCATTATGGTCTGGAGAAGGTAAAAGAGCGCATTCTTGAGTATCTTGCGGTGCACCAACGGGTTAAGCAACTCAAAGGTCCTATTTTGTGTCTGGTGGGCCCTCCGGGTGTTGGTAAAACCTCGTTAGGCGAATCAATTGCCAGAGCGACTAATCGCAAATATGTGCGTATGGCTTTGGGTGGTGTCAGGGATGAAGCAGAAATTCGCGGTCATAGGCGTACTTATATAGGTTCCATGCCAGGCAAGATTTTACAGAATCTGGCTAAAGTAAAAACACGAAATCCAATGTTTTTGCTCGATGAAATAGACAAAATGGCAGCTGATTTTCGCGGTGACCCGGCATCGGCTTTACTGGAAGTGCTGGACCCTGAACAAAATCATACTTTTTCCGATCATTATCTGGAAGTAGATTTCGATTTGTCTGATGTGATGTTTGTCGCTACGGCTAATACCATGAACATTCCCCCAGCATTGCTGGACAGAATGGAAGTCATACGGCTTGCCGGCTACACAGAAGATGAAAAAATCAATATCGCTATTCGCTATTTGATTCCTAAACAGGTTAAAAATAATGGCCTTGAAGAGAATGAAATTGAAATTTCAGAAACTGCTGTCAGGGATATGATTCGTTACTTTTCTCGAGAAGCAGGTGTTCGAAGTCTGGAACGGGATATTTCGAAAATTTGCCGTAAAGTGGTTAAGGATTTGTTGTTGAAATCTGAGAAAACCAAAGTCTCGGTTACTCATGATAATCTTGACAAGTATTTGGGGGTCAGGCGTTTTAATTATGGCCTTGCCGAAGAGCAGGATCAGATAGGGCAGGTGACTGGTCTGGCCTGGACTCAAGTGGGCGGCGAATTATTAACTATAGAGACGGCGGTCATTCCAGGAAAAGGCAAGCATTCGGCCACCGGCAAGCTTGGCGAGGTCATGAAAGAATCGATCGAAGCCGCGATGACGGTGGTCAGGAGCCGTTCCGGGATTTTAGGGATAGATAATGAGTTGTTTCAGAAAAATGATATTCATATTCATGTACCTGAAGGCGCTACACCAAAAGACGGCCCCAGCGCTGGTATTGGTATGTGTACGGCCATCATCTCAGCATTGACCAAAATCCCTGTCCGGGCAAACGTTGCCATGACAGGTGAAATTACTTTACGCGGAGAAGTATTGCCTATCGGCGGATTAAAAGAAAAACTGCTGGCCGCTCATCGTGGGGGTATAACAATAGTTATCATTCCAGCCGAAAATGAAAAGGACTTAGTTGAAATACCTGAAAATATCAAGCAAAACCTGGATATCAAACCGGTTCATTGGATTGACGAAGTATTGGCAATTGCTTTGCAATATATGCCTGTTCCTGTTGATAAAAAAGCCGATGAAGAACAGGGTAAAAATGAAATTGACCCAGTTAAAATAATACAACAGGGTCTTACAGCACATTAAAAGCATTATAAGTTTTATGGGTTTTTCAATGCAGCCTTAAAAATCATGGCCTCCAGGGGTTTTAAAGCTTGACACTGTGTCGCAGCTATTGATATAAATGCTAGTGTTTCTTGTGTTGCTGTTTTTTCTTGCATAAGAATATTACACATGATTTTTATATTACAATTAAAATAACTTCCTCAGGGGGAATAATGAATAAATCGGAACTTATTGATGCTATTGCTGAATCAGCCGGCTTAACAAAAGCAGACGCTGGACGTGCTTTAGATGGTTTTCTCGGTGCAGTCACAAGTGCATTGAGTAAGGGTGATTCTGTTGCTTTAGTTGGCTTTGGCACTTATTCTGTAAAAGAAAGAGCGGAACGCAAAGGCCGTAATCCACAGTCCGGAGAAGAAATTACAATCAAAGCTGCAAAAATTCCTTCATTTAAAGCTGGAAAATCATTAAAAGATGCTGTAAACTAGTTCTTCTTAGTCGGGTTGATTAAATCCATAAACTAGAGAGAAATCCTAAAAAGCTGTAAATATTTATCAAATTGCTTTATAATGGGGTTTTAGTCGGGTGCTTAGCTCAGCTGGGAGAGCATCGCCCTTACAAGGCGAGGGTCGGGGGTTCGAACCCCTCAGCACCCACCAGACTTTGGAGTGGTAGTTCAGTTGGTTAGAATA
>JBAQEN010000656.1:0-3742 GCA_049286765.1 Methylococcaceae bacterium | reverse complement strand
GCCAATTCCAGAACGATTCTCTGAATTAGCACAGACAGCCATAAGTTTCTGTTCAAATGCACTCGCTAGTCCTGTTACGAGCAATCAATGATCACCACGATTGATATTGTGTTCATGCTCAATACCTTCGGTTAAATTATAACCTTCGTCATTGAATAGATCGCCGGTAAAAAACAGACGCATATCTATAATCCAAGCAATTTTTTTTAGCTTATTGTTTTCTATAATAATGGTTGAAAGTTTATGATTATTATCAATAATCTGATCCACAATTGTTTTTGGGTGAGTAGGGTCTTCTTTTAGCGCACCAGACACAATACGCTGAGCAGATTCCATTGTCAGCACTGGCTGCGTAGTAGTTAGCTCAGAGTTTTTATCATTTTTAAGTGACTGTGCGTCAAAATAACCAATATCATAGACAAGCTTAAATATCAGAACAATCATAATCACGCCACCCATAACAGAGAGGCCAATTTTTAATCGCCTTCTAACGCGAGGATTTGATAGTTTTTTTATAATAACGCGAATTTTCATATTCATTTTTATTGTGGTTCCATGGCTTTATTTGCCATTACTTAACATCTAAGTCGGCATTGCTGAATAAATCAAAATTTGGGGTTCTTTAGGTTAAAGAACCCCATAATGGTAGTCCGGGCAAAGATGATTATCCAAATCTTATATACGGGTAAGTTTATACAAACGACACTAAAGTCCCATAGGATTCTGTGCGGTGACAAGGCGCAAACTTCCTATGTATTGCTGAGTGCTGCTGCCGTTGCTGAATTATTCGATGAATACTGGAAATTACAGCTAATTCGAAAACAATATTACATAACGCCTGCTTACTCGAAGTAAATATTTGAACACCGGCACAACGATTAGCGCCTAAGGGCTTGCTCGGTATTGCTCTTTGCAGGTAAAACAGCCCCCAAAATTTGACAGGAATAACCAACAGCGGTTTGGTAACCTGCTAAATTAGCGTCCTGTATCATGGGGAATTGAACAGTGATCAAATCAGAACTGATACGTGCGTTAAATGAAAAGTTGCCTGAACGTCAGGCCAGCGATGTGGAGTTACAGTTAATTGACTGTTAAAACACATGGCGAATGCCTTGATCCAAGGTGAAGGTATTGAAATTAGAGATTTTGGCCGTTTCAATTTACATCACAGGACTCCCCCCGTATTGCCCGTAATCCCAAGACAGGTGCAGCGTTAAAGTTACCGGCAAAAGTAACAGTTCATTTTAAGCCCGGCAAGGACATGAAGGATCAGGTCAATGCAGCGCGTGATCCGTGAAAAATTATGGAATAATTTATAGTCCCTACTTTTTATAGGTAACCGCTGGGTTTTCGATTACAGGTTGTTACAGTTAATATTGACCAACAATTTCGCCATCATATCAGAAAGTTATTCTTTCAGCGCTATGGTCTCAACTCGGTTAACGGCGTCGAGAGTTATTTTGTTTTCCTGAGCTAACCAGCCAATACTGCGTTGGATGATTTTTTCTTCTTCCGTAAGCTCTCTAACCAACTTTGCAACAGGGGTAGCGCCATTATCAGCCAAGTAATGCCAAATGTTGCCTGAGGTCAAACCGACGCGTTCAGACATAGTCATTTCTGGCGTCGCCGCAACCGGTTCGAGAGCCACGGCTGGAGCCTTTTTAGGGATTTTCTGATCCGGACCTGGTTTTTTAGGCGTTGCTTTAGTGGCTACGGCCGTAATGGGCTGTTCAGCTTTAGGTGCTGGCTTTTCGGTGGTGTTTTTTGTTTTTTTCATAATGAGATAAATAATATAAAGGACAAATATGAGTATCAACCATTCAGACATAAAGGCCTCCCTTCGTTTGAGGGATTTTACTCGCATTTCGGAAGATAAGTAAACGCGGATATTCTCGCCAAGTTTCTGGGTCTGTCAGCTGACTTCTGACTACCAGTGATTTATTGTACAATTTAAACCTGAATAGCGGCAATTCCCATTGATAGAACAGAAAAGCAATCATGACGCCAATAAACAACATTTGTATCTATTGCGGTTCCAGTCCCGGACGAATTGAGGCATACGGCTCAGCCGCTTGTGCGCTCGCCAAATCCCTGGTTAGCCGTAACATGGGTTTGGTTTATGGTGGCGCCGGTATCGGCATAATGGGTATGGTAGCTGATCAAGTATTAAAGCTTGGCGGCCAAGCAATCGGTGTAATACCGGAGGCCTTAGCGCATAAAGAAGTCGCGCACAAAAATTTGACTGAATTACATATCACTCAATCTATGCATGAGAGAAAGATGCTAATGGCTGAGCTTGCAGATGGCTTCATAGCGCTCCCTGGTGGCATAGGAACTCTTGAGGAATTATTTGAGATTTGGACTTGGGCACAGCTTGGATTTCACAATAAGCCATGCGGCCTGCTCAATGTTGAAGGCTATTACGATTCGCTGATCGGATTTCTAGATCACGTTTTGGCAGAGCAATTTGTTAAAAAACATCACCATGCCCTGTTGATTGTAGAGACAAATCCAGACGCGCTGCTGGACCGCTATGTCAATTATCAGCCTCCTGCTGTAAGACATTGGGTTGGCAAAGACGAAATCTGATTGACCATCATTCCATAGGAATTTGGAACCCGTCTAAAAAATCATAGCTATTTTGGCTCATAGTAAATTGACCGGTCAGAAATCACCTCTCAAATTGAAAGAGATTTGGGCTATCCGTATTCGCCTGCAATTGACGAACAGAACACGAGAACTGGCTTTATTCAATCTCGCTATTGATAGCAAGCTGCGCGTGTGTGTATAGCCCAGGGTAACAGAGTTTCAACGCGGGCCATGATTATGCAACAGAAAACACACCGTCCTGTTCAGTTCGAAATAACTGAACAAACCAGAGAATCGCTTGGCGCTTGGGTCAACCACGCTCAGCTCAAGTCGGATCAATATCTGTTCCCAAGCCGAATTGATAGTTCACCGCATCTTTCGACCCGGCAATATGCACGGATTGGAGATGACTGGATAGACAAAGCAACCAGATACGAAAATGGCAGATCAGCCATCATTAATCCAGTAAAAAATTAGCCTTTTTCTGCTGATCATTCGGTGCAGTGTCAGTAGTTTCGTCTTTTAAATTAATCCCCGATAGCTGTAATTTTTCGGACTCATTGACTAAAAACAGCAATTTCTTTAGCGCCTGCTCATAACTCAATCCGTTTTCATGAATATTGGAAATGCAATTGCGCTCAGCATCGGTGCTTATGCCTGATTTGGCCTGATAAGTGAAGTAAATGCCCATGCTATCGGGTGAGCTTAAGCCTGGTCTTTCACCGATCAGCACTATACACAGTCTGGCTGAATAGTGTTCCGCGATAGCATCACCAATCGCAACTCGCCCATGTTTTACGAGACACACAGGAGGCAGTATGTAAGCTTTTTGTTGCAGTTCGGGCAGCAATAAACTCAGGAATGGTTCAGCATGATGTTCAATGGCTGTAGACGATAAACCGTCAGCAACAACGACAACCGCATCAGCCGTGATGGGTGCGGTGTTCTGTAAATGGGCCATAGCAGATACGCTTAACAGGCGTCCAAGATCAGGACGCTGTAAATACACAGACTGATTTTCTGTCCGGGATTGCAAGGTTAGCGTTTGATAGCCCTGCAAATTTAAGCGTTGTTCGAGTCCTGCAAAATCCAGCGGTATATTGACAGCATCGCGGGCCAACGCATGCGCTAACTGAAAATCCAGACAGGCACG
>JBAQEN010000655.1:0-3668 GCA_049286765.1 Methylococcaceae bacterium | reverse complement strand
GCAGATTCATACTTCCCTACCCAAGACCGTTTATTTTCCGATCATGTTAAAAAATTTATTGCCGGTATTTTCTACCGCTCTTTTTTATCTGCTGTATTACCTGATCAGTACTTTCAAGTTTGATGTGCAGATAAAATCTTCGGTTATTTTCTATGATTTTCTGCTGCAACTGGGTGTCGCGTATATTCTTTTTGCGTTATCAAAGCGTGTCTGGATTTTCCTGGTAATCCAGGCTCTGGTGATTGGTATTTTATATGTCGGTAATGCAGTAAAAATATCCTTTTTTGGCGGCCCGATTATGCCGGACGATGTTTTCGCGCTGCGTTCATTGCTATTGATACTGGAAGGCTGGCGTTTCTTTGCCGCCGCGATACCATTGGCCGCCATTGCGAGTTTATTGCTGTTCAATTTCACGATGCGCCACTGGAGCGCGTATCTAGCCAGTCTGACGGTGATTTTGTTAGGGATTACGCTGGTATATAAACCCGTTATGATCCTTGATCCGATTGATAAACATTTCGGCACCTCTGTTTGGGATCAACGTTCCAATTATTTGTGGCACGGCGCTACGCTTTATAGCCTGCAAGAAGGCGCACGTTATTTTGCTTTGGCCGATACGCCGCCCGATCCTGATGAGGCGCAAGAAGCGGCCGAGAATCTGTTAAGTGCTGCGCCTGCCCCGAAGCCTGTTGCGGATAGCAAGCCCTTTACGCCGCGCAATATACACATTGTGTTGCTGGAATCGTTCTGGGATCCCAGCGAGCTCAAAAAAGCCCATTATAAACAAAATCCACTGGCTCCCGATTTTCGCAAACTCTGGAAGAGCGCTGGTTATTCACATGCCCTGGATCCGGTATTTGGCGGCTATACCGCAAATTCTGAATTTGAAGTGTTATGCGGATTTCCAGTGACCAAGGACTCTGTCAAATTTGAGCGTCAGTTACTTAACGATGTACCGTGCTTGCCGCATATTCTTGCCGATAAGGGTTATCGAACTGTCGTTTCGCATCCGAATGTGCCGGTGTTCTGGAATCGTGTTAATGCCTATCGAAAACTGGGTTTCCAGACCTATTGGTCGATCCAGGATTTCGTTCTGGATGATATGAATCGAGAGTTTTTATCCGATGCCTCGCTCTATCGCCAGGTTTTGGAGAAAATAGCCGGATCACTGGATACCAAACAGCCCATTCTGGATTACATCGTGACTTATTTTGGACACTGGAATTATCCCTTGAGTGAAAGCCGTCCCGAAAAGGTAAGCTCCCGCTCCAAGGTTGAAGAAGTGTCGACTTATGCCAATACGATGTATTATAAATCACGAGAGCTCATGGCCTTTCTGGATCAACTAAAGCAGCGTGATCCTGACGGTATTATCGTGGCTTTTGGTGATCACCTGCCTTTTTTGGGAGAGAATTTTGCAGGTTATGTAGATTCAGGCGTACTTGCTTCCAATCGCAGTGAATTTACCCCCGCCATGTTCAAGTTTTATGTGAGTACACCGATGATTATTATCGACGGCAAAAAAGGGCCGGTTAAAACCGGCAGTTTGCCGCTTTATCAAGTGCCCAAGCTATTGCTTAACTTGCTGAATTATAATGAGCCGAGCATCATGGATTATGCCAGTCCTTTACCCGATATGCGTGTCCGGCCATTGCCCGGCTTGCATTTTAATTTACTTAAAGACGGCAAAATCGGTTTATGTAAAGAGCCGCCCTTTACGGATGCGTGTCAGAAATCGGCAAGCTGGCTTCATGATGTGACAGTGGTCAGTAATGATTTATTCATAGGCCGTCAATATACACGTCCCAAATACGCGCCCGAGCAGCAGGAAGTAACTGTGCCGGCTGAGGCGGTGCAACCGCCTGTAGGCGCCAGAGTGACGGAATGATATAAGGGGGCCGGTAATTGAAATTTTTATGGTAATGAGATGTCTATGGAAAGACTTCTCTTTATTGAAACTATAACAAAATAAAAGTGATTACCGATGAGCAAAATTGACAAAGAAGAGCTTGAAGGATTTACCAAGAGTTGCCATGAGCTGATTTTATCTCAGCAAACATTCTCACTATCAACTGCTTCAGCAAACGGTGTTCCTGATATCAGCTATACGCCTTTTGTGCGAGATCGCACAGGACTCTTTTATATCTTTGTCAGTGAATTGGCCAGCCATACAGCCAATTTGCTGAATAATCCGCGGGCATCGATAATGATTATTCGTCCGGAGTCTGAGTCGCCCAATCTTTTCGCACGGGAACGAGCGGTGTTCTGCTGCAATGTTAAGGAAATAATGCCTGATGCTGAAATTTATACGACTAGGTTAAATATGTTGCAGGATAAATTTGGCGAAGTTGTTAGCCTGTTACGATCATTGTCAGATTTTCATTTATTCGAATTGCAACCTCAAAGCGGCCGATATGTTGTGGGTTTTGGCCGGGCCTTCTCGATTGATGTAAAAGACGGCAGCCTGAGCCATATTTAAAAAATCAGAGCTCTACTTTAAACATAGCCGGACTTTCCGGCTGTCTACGTTCGTTCTGAGCCCTTCGGCTACGTTCAGGAGAGCATCGCCCAGGATGAGCATGTTTAAAGTATCGGACTATTTAATGTTCGTTACCAGGCAACTTAAACTTTGCTGAAAATGCCGCTTCATCAATTATCTTAACGCCTAAGGATTGCGCTTTAGTCAGTTTGGAACCGGCATCCTGGCCTGCAACAACACAAGTGGTTTTTTTTGAAACCGAACCGGCCACTTTCGCCCCTAAACTTTCGAGAAACGCTTTAGCCTCATCGCGGGACATGTGCTGCAATGTGCCGGTTAAAACCCAGGTTTGACCGGCAAGCATTTTTTGTTTTCCGGGCTCATGGATTTCATTTTCCCAGTTAACCCCAGCTCCGATGATTTTCGCGACAATTTCCCTGTTTTTTAGATCCTTAAAAAAACTGACAACATTGTTGGCCGTCACCGGGCCAATGTCAGGTACCTGCATCAGTTCTTCGAAAGATGCATTGCTAATGGCATCAAAATTTTTAAAGTACTTAGCAATGTTTTTTGCGCCTTCTTCGCCAACTTCATGTATGCCTAATGCGCCCAGGAACGTACCCAGTTTTGTTGTTTTTGACGCTTCAATGGAATCAAGCACATTTTGGGCGCTTTTCTCACCTTGTCCTTCCAGGGAGGCAATATCGCTGATTTTGAGCGTGTAAATATCGGCAATGGTTTTAAGTGTGCCTTTACTATAGAGTAGCTCTATCAGTTTGGCGCCCAGATTAGTGATGTTCATAAATTTACGCGATGCGTAATGCCGGATGCGCTCAGCGCTTTGAGCGGCGCATAGCAAACCACCGGTACAATGGAATGCCGCTTGTCCCTCCGTTCTTTCGACGGCGGCATTACACACCGGACAACGCACAGGCATGACTATCGGCTTTCTGTGAGCGCCTTGCGTTACCACTTTAACGACTTTTGGAATGACATCGCCCGCTCTTTGAATTTGGACATTATCACCGATACAAAGCCCTAGCCGTTCAATTTCATCCATGTTGTGCAATGTTGCATTGCTTACGGTTACGCCGCCTACAAAGACAGGTTCCAAGCGGGCTACGGGGGTTAAAACACCGGTGCGTCCTACCTGAAAATCGACAGCCAGCAGTTGGGTTACGTCATTTTG
>JBAQEN010000654.1:0-2898 GCA_049286765.1 Methylococcaceae bacterium | reverse complement strand
GTTGATAACAAGGTAACCACTCGACAAATTATACCGGTAAGATTTGTCCCGCTTACAGGCAAGCATTGAGCAATGACGACAAAACCGGGCTTGCCGTTATTATTTGCCATCGCCGTTATCTCGGCGTCCGCCTTGGCGTATGAGATTTTATTGATGCGCCTGTTTTCGATTATCCAGTGGCATCATTTCGCCTATATGATTATCAGTCTGGCGCTTTTGGGGTACGGCGTCAGCGGGGTTTTTCTGGCGCTGAACCGCGACCGCTTATCGCATGGTTTTCCCTGGGCAATCATGATTAACCTGCTATTGTTCAGTTTCTCAGCGCCCGCCTGTTTTCTTTTGGCCCAGCAAATACCTTTCAATCCCGCTGAAATTCTTTGGACACCGGTGCAATTTTTGTATTTGTGCAGCATCTATCTGATTCTGACGCTACCGTTCTTTTTTGCAGCCAATGTCATCGGTTTGTCTTTTTATCAGTATCAGGAACAGGTGTCTTCGATCTATGCGGCCGACCTGTTTGGAGCGGGTTTGGGTAGTGTGGGTGTGATTCTGCTGCTATTTCTGATGTTTCCGGAACAGATATTAACCATATTGGTATTATCGGGTATTCTCGCAACCTTGACAGTATCGGCTTTTGCCTTTCGAAGACAGCAGATCAATACAATAAACTGGACTGTAGCGTGCATTGTCACCGGAATAGTGCTTACTTTTGCGCCGGCTGGCTGGATGCCGTTGAACATTTCTCCCTATAAGAGCCTGAGCCAATTACTTTTGATTCCCGGTACCAAAGTCATAGACCAGTATTCCAGCCCGCTGGGTTTGATCAGTGTTGTGAAGACTGATGTTACGCCTCTGCGTCATGCGCCAGGACTCAGTCTTAATGCCACGACGGAGCCGCCGGAGCAGCTTGCCGTCTTTACCGATGCAGACAATATGACGGCCATCACCCGCTACAATGGCAATCCCGAAACGGTCAGTTATCTGGAACAAACGACATCGGCATTGCCATATCATTTAAGGCAACACGCTGATATTCTTATTCTCGGCGCCGGCACCGGCAGCGATATTCTCAGGGCAAACACTCACGCCATTAAACACATCGATGCTGTTGAACTCAATCCCCAAGTCATCGATCTGGTTAAGGAAAAATATGCCGATTTTGCCGGCCACCTTTATTCCAGTGATCATGTTGATCTGCATGTGGATGAGGCCCGTGGCTTTGTCGCAACATCGGATAAAACGTATGACCTGATCAATATTTCCTTGCTGGATGCTTTTGGCGCATCGGCAGGTCTTTATTCAATGGCTGAAAATTATCTTTATACCGGACAGGCTATACAGGACTATCTGCAGCATCTAAGGCCAGACGGTTATCTCAGTATTACGCGCTGGATCAAAATTCCGCCGCGCGATGAACCTAAATTACTGGCCACGGTTATCAATGCACTTAAGCGGGCAAAAATCGAACAACCCGGCCAGCGCATCATGATGATACGCAGCTGGCAAACCAGTACCCTGATAGTCAAAAATGGCGTTATCTCCCGCGATGAAATCAAGCGGCTAAAACAATTCAGCAGCGAACGCAGCTTTGACCCGGTTTATTATCCCGGTATATCGGCTCAGGAAGTCAATCGCTTCAATATCCAGTCGGAACCCTATTTGTATGAAGCGGCCACAGCATTATTGAGCAATCAGAGCAAGGCTTTTATCGAGGATTATAAATTCAATATTGAGCCGGCGACAGATGATAAGCCCTATTTTTTCCACTTTTTTAAATGGCAGACCTTACCGGAGATTCTTTCTTTATTGGACAGCGGCGGTATCTTTTTACTGGAAAGCGGTTATTTATTATTAATCGCGGCATTGCTGCAGGCGATAGCCGCCAGTCTGTTACTGATAGCGTTGCCGCTCCGGCTATGGAAAATCAGGCTGGGTATCACAAATTTGTCTGGAGCAAATTTGCATTTACCCGAAGGGCGTCAGGCAGGAAAGCCTGGCGTGAAACCGGAATCAGGAAGCCATCTGCGCATCCTCGTGTATTTTTTCTGTCTGGGATTGGCTTTTCTGTTCATTGAAATCGCATTTATCCAGAAATTTATTCTGATCCTGCATCATCCGCTTTATGCGATTACCGTGGTGTTGAGTACATTTCTGATGACGGCCGGGGCCGGCAGCTATTTCTCGGAAAAATTAACCCGCAGTCCATTAAAACCGGCGGTTATGCTGCCGGTAGCCGTCATCTCATTGCTTGGCATCAGTTATAGCCTCGGCTTTGAGTTCATAGCCGGATTTCTGCTGGATACCGGCTACCTAAGCCGTTATATTTTTTCCATTCTGTTGATAGCGCCGCTGGGTTTCTGCATGGGCATGCCGTTTCCGATGGCGCTGGCTAAAGTCAGCCAAACCACCCCGGCGCTGATACCCTGGATCTGGGGCATTAACGGCTGCGCCTCTGTCATCAGCGCCATACTGGCAACCCTGATCGCGATGCAGCTTGGCTTTACTGTTTTGATATTTCTGGCGATTGCGCTTTACGGCATGGCGGCTTTGTACTTCCCGGATTCAAAAGCCGCGAATCAACGGCATGGAATGAATATTGATTCATAACTTATCGAATTCAACTAAAAAGCGAAGGTAGCCATGAACAGTAAAACGATAACGCCCCATTGGGAGCATTTTGAACATGAAGCGGATATCGGCATTCGCGGTATTGCGCCTACGCTAGAACAGGCGTTCGAACAAACCGCTGTGGCTATGACGGCAGTAATGACTAATCCTGATCTGGTTTTAGCGTCAAAAGCTGTTGCTATAAATTGTCAAGCGCCCGATACCGAGTTGTTATTAGTAAACTGGATCAATGAATTGATTTACGAAATGGCTGTGCACGGTCTATTGTTC
>JBAQEN010000653.1:0-2759 GCA_049286765.1 Methylococcaceae bacterium | reverse complement strand
TGGCTGAATTTCATGGCCGTGAATCGGCAATGCTGTTCAGTTCGGCTTATACAACGATGATGGGAGTGTTGCCCCAGTATATTTCTGCTGACACGTTAATTGTCAGCGATGCGCTGAATCATAACTGCATTATCAATGCGATACGCTTATCCCATCCGGCAAGCAAAGAAGTGTATGCTCATGCAGATATTAATGCCCTGGATAAAATTCTTGAAACTTACAAAGGCCGGGTCAAGCGCGTTTGTCTGGTTACTGACGGAATTTTCAGTATGCGCGGTGATTATGCAGACCTCGATAAATTAAGCGCTTGCTGTAAACGGCATGAAGATGCGTATGAAGAAGGGATTATTACGATTGTTGATGATTCTCATGGGGTTGGAGCGTTTGGGCAGACCGGGCGGGGTATAGAAGAATATACGCAGGGTAAGGCGGATATTTTAATTGCCACGCTCGGTAAAGCCTTTGGCGTTAATGGCGGCTATGTCATTGCCACTCAGGTGGTGATAGATTATTTGCGGGAAACGTCACCGTTTTATATTTATTCAAATCCGATTACGCCTGCTGAAGCGGCTGCGGCAAGCGCTGCTTTAGACGTTGTTACCAGCCATGAAGGCTTGCGTTTGCTGGAAAAACTGCGCGAATTCAGCATCCGTCTAAGATCAGGACTTGAAGAGCTGGGCTTTGAAACTCTAGCGGGAGAACATCCTATTGTGCCAATTTTTGTCAGGGATACGGACAAAACCTCGGCTTTGGTAGCGCATTTATTCGCGCAAAATATTCTGGTTACCGGCCTGAATTACCCGGTTGTCCCGCAAGGTGAACAGGAAATCAGATTACAGATTTCAGCAGAGCATACGGAACAAGATCTGGGCTATTTATTGGCAAAATTGGCTGAGAATAAGCAGTAGTTTTGTTAAGTGATGAATACCTTCGGGACTTATTTCTGTTGGGCAATTGCTTTATCGTTACAAGGCGAACCGGCGTTGTATGAGGGAACCGTGGTGGGTAAATTCGAAAGTCATTGCTGTATTCAAGCATAAGAATGTCGTGCATAATAACCATGCACGACCTACAAGGCTGACAGGTTTGTAATGGTCGCTTTCCAGCCAGGAGTTGCCGTTTGCAATGATATTATACATATCCGTTTATCTTGGGTTATCCCACATAGAAAAACAAGGTTTGAAAGGTATTTTTGATTATCTTTAGATTTTTGTGTAACGTTATCTATACCTAGATAATAATTTGTTGGGCATGAACGAGAAATCCGTAATCAAACGTCGGCTTTATACCCATAATCAGCTCTTGGGAGCTGCGGCTGCTCTATCCAAAGAGGCCAACGGTGAAGGTGAATTCAACAACGCTATGGCGTGCGCGCTGTTCTGCGCCCTTGCTCTGGAGGCTGCTCTCAACTATATCGGTGGCACCATTTTTCCTTTGTGGGATGATCACCTGCAAACAAAGTTATCCCCTGAAGGAAAGCTTGCATTGATTGCGGATCACGCGCAGTACGAAATTAAGTTTGGGGAGGCTCCATTCCAGGCTTTTCGTGCAGTATTTGAGCTTCGCAATCAACTCGTACACGGCAAGATGCAAGACCTCTCCTACAAAACTGCCAAGCACTGGCTTGTGTACGGCAAACATCGATGGCCTGCCGCTCAGTGGGAGACACTATGCACCGCTAAAGCTGCGAGGTCGCTACTAGAGGACACCAAACAAATGATCGCTGTGCTGCATCGCGTATGTGGAGTTGAAGCTGTGCCCAGCTTTCTGCTTTCTGAGCCTGTAGCACATGCACAACAATAGCTTCCGGCCCCGCCTCCGCTGCGCTCCGGCAAGGCCGCGGCTGAAAAGCGGGTCATTAAATCACAAGGAAAATCAATGAAAGACACGTTATATCGGGCTGTTGCTGTAGTTACGGTCGTCATTTGTGTGGGGTGCTCAAAACAAGAGCAAGCGTCCTCTCAGCCAGCCGAGAAATCATCTCAGGAGATAGCAGCGACCACGCCAGCGGCGGAAGGGACCACAATGGCTGACTATGAAAAGCTAGAAGCGGAGGCACTTAGAGGCGACTATCAAGCACAACGCAATGTCTCCTACTGGCTGTCTGGTGGCCTTGGTGTACCGCCTATAAATCCGATCCTGGGTTGTGCTTGGAGAATAGCAATTCTGAACTCAGGATCTCTTTCAGTAGATCAGAGCGATTCTTCCAACAAGGCGTTCTATTGCAACAAGCGGCTGACTTCAGAAGAACTGCTAGCTGCGGAAGCACAAGCGGAGACGCTCATTGAAACTATCGAGAAAAGCAAACCTAAATAGGAGCCTGTTCGAGAAGCCCATAAGGTATATTCCGCTGATAGGCAATACATCAAACCAGTTTGCGGCAGTTTTCTGAGGCTAATTGCCTTACAGCGTCACATTACAACTCCGAACAAACTAGCGGGACGGGATTTGTAATTCCACACTGCTAAAGGATACTCAAAAATATTGAAATGAGTCTTGGGGTTTGGTAGAGGTCCATTATTTAGCTATCCCGCCCGGTTTCTAGCCGTTGCCATGAATATAACGTCCTTTCGCACAGCCAATCTCAATGATGTAGCAGCCTTGGTGAAACTCGTTAATACGGCTTACCGCCCTAAACCGGGTGTAGCTAGTTGGACGGATGAAACCAGGTTTTTCCACGGTACGCGTACCAGCGAACAATCGCTTAAAAATCTGCTGGATGCAGACGATTCGGTCGTGCTGCTTGGGTTGCATGAAGA
>JBAQEN010000652.1:0-4755 GCA_049286765.1 Methylococcaceae bacterium | reverse complement strand
ATATTGGAAGGGGGAACCGGATTCTAATCGACATTATAAATGGGTGTCTCTGCGATGCGGGCATCGATCAGCTTAGTAACTTCGTGATATGCGGGACTATCAATGGACTGGAAGCGTTGTTTAAATTCGGCCTCGTCCATGTGCTCAGGAAGATCTCTGGGATCGGGCATGAAATCACTGTAATCTTTTATTTCTGACATTGCTTTTTGAATCTTGCGAGCGCTTTCTGGTGAGGACGTCGCCATTTCACCAAAGCGTGTGCCGGCTTTATCCGCGGCTAAATCAATAAAACTGAAGCCACTACCACGTTGTGCATCACTCAACTCCTTTTCTTCGCCGACAACACGGGCAACTTGACCGTTTACTGAGGCTGTAATTGCAGCTGAACCGATAAAATGTTGGGCCAGATCGATTCTTTTATATAAAAAAGCTGAATATTGCTGTCCTGCTGTCGGCTTCGACGCGGGAATACCAAGAATTTTTTTTGATTCTTTTTTATTAACGTAATTATTAATCGCCATGATGGCCATCTTGTTTTCTTCGATGGCATTTTCCAATGTAGAGCGTTGATAGGCCAGTTCAAATAACGGCTTTAATAAATCGGCCAGTGATAAACGCCATTCAGGGTCATGCCCGGCAATGATTTCAGCCAGTTTTGGTTGGTAAACGTCCAACTCGGGGCTATCACCGCTTTGAGTCAGGAAATTCCGGGCCTGTATCAAGGTTTCCCGGCTTGTGTAGTAGATAATGGTGATTTTTTGCTGGTCAAATTTAACGTATTTGATAGGATGGGTTGCCAGAATGAAATAATCATTCAATGATGTATAGCGAATAATTTTCTTGATAACAAGGGCTGCAAATTTTGCCGGGAGTAATAATTTTCCTGCCTTAAACTTTTTCAGGCTGGGGCGTTCGATACTGTTATCATTACCCAGTCTAAAACTGATATTTACATAGTGTCCAAGACTATTTTCGGGCAAAGCCATCGTGACGGTGAATCTCAACATTTTGTTTTTCAATTCTATTTTGGCTGCACTTTGACTGTATCTGTTTAACAAATAATTGGCGGCAAGATTGAGGTCGGCTTCGCTTAATTCGATTGTGCCGATTGCGTCAGGTTTTGTTTTGGCGCCTTCATGCAGGATTTTTTTTGCCCTGGCAATGTCATCGCGGGTAGGCGTCCATCCTACAGGAATATCGGGCTTGTCGCTGATGCCAAAAAATACCAGCATTGCACATAAAATTACCACTGCACCCAGCAAAAGCATGAGAGTGCGTATTAGGGTTTTCATAAAGAATCGTTTATACAAATTCGAGTTTGAATCCGGCGGATTTAAGATAATCGGCCTCCAGAATTAAATCAGCATGGGTCAGAGGTGATTGATTTAGCCAATCTTCCGGAAATTGTAATTGAATTCTGGATTTTATGATCTCTATTCTAAAGTTGGGTAATTCATGCTCATGACGATTACGGTGCAATAACACTGCCAGGCGCAAAATAAGGGTTAGATACGGTGCGTGGGTATCCCAGGGTGACGTTAATTCTTCGAAAAAGGCACGGTGAAATTTGCGGCGATGTAATCTTATGATAGTGGCTAATAAAATCTGATCCTGTTTGGAAAAGCCCGCCAGATCACCATTTTCAATGATATAGGCGCCGTGTTTATGATATTGACTGTGCGCAATATCAATACCAATTTCATGCAAATCTGCCGCCCAGTTTAAAAATTGTGTGCTGTTTTCATCGTTAGCCCAACTGCAATTATCGCTTAATTGCTTTAACATGATACTTAATGTTTGTTTGATACGAGCAGCATGTTTTTTATCGGTATGGTAACGATCAGTCATAGATTGAACAGTTGCAAAGCGCATATCATGGTCATAAATCCGCCCCAGCAAATCCTGTATGAGGCCTTCTCTTAACGCGCCGTCAGCAACCGTCATCTGCTCGATACCCAGACTTTTGAAGGTTGCATGGACGATAGCCAAGCCGCCGGTAAATACGGGAAGGCGTTCTGAATCAAGCTCGGGCAAATTAAGTTCATTAATATGATTACACTCGTTGAGATGGGCGACCAGTTTCTCCAATCCATCCCATGTTATGCCATTATTGCTCCAGTTTTTGGCTTGCAGAACTTTGGCAATTGCTCGTAAGCTGCCGGATGCCCCTATCGCTTCATCCCAGTTGTTGCGCTGAAATTTTCTCTGGAATGGCTCCAGTTTCTGTTCAGCAAACAGGGTTGCCTGGTTAAATGCTCTTCTGGATAGCCGGCCGTCTTTAAAAAAGGTATTGCTGACCGAGACGCAGCCCATATGCAGACTTTCTTTATCTTTGGGTGTATCACCCGTGCCTATGATGTATTCGGTACTGCCGCCACCAATATCCATAACCAGGCGTAAGTTGGCATTGCTGCTCAAACTATACGCTACGCCCAGGTAAATCAGGCGAGCTTCTTCTATGCCTGAAATAATATGAATAGGATGATTCAGGGCTTGTTCCGCTTTAATCAGAAACTGTCCGGCATTTTTAGCGGTACGCAGCGTATTGGTGCCGACAATGCGAACACTGCCGGGAGGAAAATTGCGAATTCTTTGGCCAAATCGTTCCAGGCAGGCCAGCGCTCTATTTTGAGTGTACTCATCGAGGACATTGTTCTCATCCAGTCCGGACGCAAGCCTGACCATTTCTTTTAGCCGGTCGATTGTTTGTAGATTACCATTGTTTAGACTGCAAACAATCATGTGAAAGCTGTTAGAGCCCAAGTCTACAGCGGCAACGGTTTCAGGTGGTTTAATAGGCACGAGTTATCCAGTTTAGTCTGCTTGGCGTGTTAATATCTGATAGAATCATTCAGTTTTTTGCTATCCATTTATGCTTTTTTGTTGGATGCAGCAGGTAATTTAACTTATTTAAAGGCTGTCGTTAAGTGTTAGTTTCAGTATGAATGCATTATCTATTCGAAACCTTCGAAAAACTTATAATAATGGCTTTGAAGCCTTAAAGGGGATCAATCTTGATGTAGAGGCAGGTGACTTCTTCGCTTTGCTCGGGCCTAATGGTGCCGGAAAATCAACGGCTATCGGCATTATCAGTTCGCTAGTCAATGAAACCAGCGGTACCGTCAGCATCTTCGGTCATGATTTAAAAACTGATCGATCAAGAGCTAAAAGTTGCTTGGGATTAGTGCCTCAAGAAGTTAATTTTAACCAATTTGATACTGTTAAAACCATTGTTTTCAATCAGGCCGGTTATTACGGCACACCCCGAAAACTTGCACTGCAAAGAACGGAACAATGCCTTAAACAGATGGATTTGTGGGATAAGCGCGATACTGTTTCCAGACGTTTGTCGGGCGGCATGAAACGCCGTGTCATGATTGCCCGTGCCATGGTGCATGCGCCTAAGCTATTGATTCTTGACGAACCTACTGCTGGCGTGGATATAGAAATTCGCCGGGCTATGTGGAAGATGATGCAGGAGGTTAATCAACAGGGTACGACTATCATTTTAACCACTCACTATCTTGAAGAAGCAGAAAGTCTGTGCCGCAATATCGCTATTATTGATCATGGACTGATAGTCGAAAATTCTGATATGGCGAGTTTACTGGCGAGGTTACATATCGATCATTTTGTTTTGGATTTAGCTGAACCTATTGATCAAGTTCCTATGATTACAGGTTATCAGATTGAGCGCATAGCCGACAAAGCGCTTAATGTTGCCGTGCCCAAGGAAATCGGGTTGAATCAATTATTCAGCCAGTTAAGCGCGCATAATATCAAAGTCATCAGTATGAAAAACAAGAGCAATCGTCTGGAACAATTGTTTATGGATTTGATAGACTCCAAACCGGCAGGTAAGCGATGAATTATTTTATTGCTTTTAGAACGCTTGTGACTAAAGAGACTTTTCGTTTTATCCGTATCTGGCCACAAACATTATTGCCTCCGGCGATTACCACAGCACTGTATTTTTTGATTTTCGGAAAGTTGATTGGCGACCGTATAGGTACTATCAGCGGTGCAACTTATATGGATTATATTGTTCCGGGAATTATTTTAATGTCGGTCATCAGTCACTCCTACGCAAATGTCGTTTCGTCATTTTATTCGACTAAATTTCAACGCAATATTGAAGAGTTGCTGGTCGCCCCCGTCCCCAACTGGGTAATTCTTTTTGGCTATGTCAGCGGCGGCATTATCAGGGGATTATTAGTCGGCATAGTGGTAGCTTTAATATCTCTTTTATTTGCTGATATTGCCGTCAATAATGCATTGATTACAGTATCAATTGCAATTCTGACGGCTACTTTGTTTTCGCTGGCCGGTTTTATCAATGCCGTGCTTGCGGAAAGCTTTGACGATATTTCAATTATCCCTAACTTTGTATTAACACCATTAAGCTATCTGGGCGGCGTTTTTTACTCGGTATCCATGCTGCCGGGCGTGTGGCAAACTGTTTCCAAGGGCAATCCCATTTTGTATATGATTAATGCTTTTAGATACGGGTTGATAGGCGTTACGGATATTGACATTCAGTTGGCTTTTATCATTACCGGCGGATTTATTGTGACCTTGACGCTGTTTAGCCTGTTTTTACTATATAAGGGCATTGGGATAAAAAATTAGCGAGGCCTTCCGGATGCGCCGGTGTGCATTGTAAATCCTGTTTTTCATGGCGTTGCAAGTAGTTGCCCGGAAAAGGTTTTTCTCTCGTCGCTGTTCCGGCAAAAGAAAATTCGCTGTAGGGCGTGC
>JBAQEN010000651.1:0-5396 GCA_049286765.1 Methylococcaceae bacterium | reverse complement strand
CACAGAAGAACAAGATTAATTTCATGTTTGTTATGGCGTAATTTAAATTTGGTTTGATAGATTTAAAGTTGACGGATGGGTTTCGAATATCGCCTCTACCCATTCTAAGCGATATAAATTTAATAATTATGGAACTTATATAATGTACGAATTTTCAGTTGAACAAGCTGCTAATAAAATTCATGACTATAGAAGTCGTCAGTATTTCGGCGAGGTCTTAAATAACTACTTCAACGGGAACTATCGTTCTGCAGTTGTTATGCTTTGGACAGTGGTGATTTGTGATTTGGTCTACAAGTTACAATACCTAAAAGATATTCATAATGATGAAAAGGCAATATTGATATTAGAAGAAATGATTGATTTTCAGAACAAGAACCCAACCAATCCTAGTTGGGAAGGAACCCTATTAAAAGAAATATATAACAGAACAAGCCTATTAGAATCCCATGAATTAGACTCTTTAGAGTCACTTCAAAAGCATCGCCATCTTTCAGCTCATCCTGTTATTAGTAAAACTGATATTTTATTTAGACCAAATCGTGAAATGGTGCTGTCCGATATTCGAATAGCCTTGGACTCGGTTTTAACAAAACCCCCGATTCTGACAAAGCATGTTTTCAATGAATTAACTGCTGACTTAGAAAGAATCAAAGACCTGTTTGCCGAAAATGCACAATTGAAGCGATATCTAAGCTCGAAGTATTTCTCTAATTTAAATAAAGAAGTTTCTACGCAATTATTTAAATCATTGTGGAGAATAGCCTTTAAAACTGAAAATGAGAGGTGTGACGAAAACAGAAGAATAAACTCCCGAGCGTTAAGGATATTATTTGAAAGCAATAGAGAATTGTTTACAGAATATATAAAAAATAATGCCCCTTATTTTAGTGAAATATCTGACAACTCACCATTGAGATTCGCAATTTTCTTTTTGGGAGATTATCCGAATTTGTATGAACTTTTAAGTGAAGCCACACGAGAAGTTATTAAGGCTAAAGCTAAAACGGATATAGATCTTCTTACGGTCTCATATTTTCTTAGTAAAAAGATTTCAGACCATATTGAAATGCTGATTGCCCATATTGAAACCAACTATGAGCATAGTTTCGGAAGCACACACAATATCAGTCAAAGCCACATTAAAGACTTGCGAGCACATGCTTCCTCATCTGGCATAGAGAGCAATATATACAGGCTGTTAATAACAATGTATGTCAATTCAGCAAATTTTGACGCAGGTGATTCTTTATTTACTAAATTTATAAAACCCTTTGTTAACAAGTTTTCTGCAGATGATGTCAATGCATTAATAAAAGGTATTGGTGAAAACAACCAAACCTACTGGCGTAGCCGAGCAGAAAATGACCATAAAATGATAGTTGAAAGAGCAAAAGAAATACTGGATGGTTTTAATATTAGTGAATATAGCTTCTTACCGCAACCAATTGCTTAACCCTAAAAACAATTGCAAACAAATGGACATTATAAAAACTCCGCTTATCTTTTGATCTGTTATTTATTACCAGTGATGCACTGGCATTGCACTATTCTATCTCAAATGAATATTTGAGTGACCGTTTTAGGTCGAAGGGCCGTAGGTTGGGCTGACGCCAGGAAGCACAATAATCGAAGCTGATCTGCTACGGAAGGCAGTAATGTTGGGCTGCAAGTTGTTTAGCCCAACAATTTTCCGATGTCTCCTCAGGATTAAAGTCTGCCCTTCGCAATCCATCGTGCCAAGTGTCCGCTATAATAAATCAACATACTTTCAGAGGGGCTTGTCATTAGGGCGACCATTTTTCCAATCAGAACGCAACGACTTAAGCCGTTGTGCTCCAGCACCAGGATGCTCCAGCCATGAATCCCTCGCGCCTATTCATCCAGCGCCCCGTCGCCACTTCACTGTTAATGCTGGCGCTGCTACTGGTCGGGATAGTAGCCTATCGTGAGCTGCCGATTTCTGCACTGCCCCAGGTCGACTACCCGACGATTCAGGTGGCTACCCTCTATCCAGGCGCGAGCCAGGAAGTCATGACCTCGTTGATCACCGCGCCACTGGAGCGCCAGCTCGGCCAGTTGCCCGGTTTAAACCAGATGTCTTCTTCCAGTTCGGGCGGCGCGTCAGTCATCACACTTCAGTTCAACCTGAACCTAAGCCTCGATATTGCCGAACAGGAAGTGCAGGCGGCCATCAACGCCGCCAACAATTTCCTGCCTACCGATCTGCCGATGCCGCCGATCTATAGCAAAATTAACCCCGCCGACGCTCCGATCCTGACGCTCGCGGTCAGTTCGAAGACGCTGCCTTTACCCAAAGTCGAGGACCTGGTGGATACCCGTCTGGCGCAAAAACTCTCGCAATTGTCCGGGGTGGGACTGGTCACTATCAGCGGCGGTCAAAGGCCGGCCGTGCGCATTCAGGCAAATCCTTCAGCACTGGCGGCCTACGGCTTAAGTCTGGAAGATCTGCGCATGGCGATAGCTGCTGCCAACGTCAATCAGCCGAAGGGCATGTTCGACGGACCGGCCCGTGCAGCTATTATCGATGCCAATGATCAGCTACGGACAGCTGCCGAGTACGAAGCGCTGATCATCGCTTATCGAAATGGCAGGCCGGTGCGCTTATCGGATGTCGCTGACGCCAGGGACGATGCTGAAAACGTAAGACTGGCGGCCTGGGCGAACGGAACATCGGCAATTATTGTCAACATTCAGCGTCAGCCCGGTACCAACGTTATCGAGGTGGTGGACCGCATCAAGCAACTCCTGCCCCAATTGCAGGAGGCGCTGCCAAGCGGCCTTGACGTTGCGCTGTTGACTGACCGCACGACGACGATCCGCGCCTCGGTACGGGACGTACAAATCGAGCTGCTGCTCGCGCTGGCTCTCGTGGTGCTGGTTATTTTCCTGTTTCTGCGCAACGCTTTTGCGACCGCTATCCCGGGCATTGTTGTTCCATTGTCTCTGGTGGGTACTTTTGCGGTGATGTATCTGGCCGGTTTCAGCATCAATAACCTGACCCTGATGGCGCTTACTATTGCCACCGGTTTCGTGGTTGACGATGCCATCGTCGTGATCGAAAACATCACCCGCTACATCGAACAGGGGGAATCACCTGTAAACGCAGCACTGAAAGGTTCCGAGCAAATTGCATTCACGATCATCTCGCTGACTTTTTCACTGGTTGCCGTCCTGATCCCTTTATTGTTCATGGGAGACGTGGTCGGCCGCCTGTTTCGCGAATTTGCAATTACGCTGGCCGTGGCTATTCTGATATCCGCCGTCATTTCTCTGACGCTTACACCGATGATGTGCGCGAAAATGTTGCGCCCGCTCTCCGAAGAGCGAAAAGGCCGGTTTTATCTTGCCAGCGGACGGTTTTTCGATCGGGTCACCGCAGGTTACGCCAGAATGCTCGATTGGGTTCTGGAACATCACCTAGCAACGCTGCTGGTCGCACTGCTGACGTTGGCGCTGACTGTATTGCTGTATATCGTCGTGCCTAAAGGTTTTTTTCCAATTCAGGATACCGGCGTTATTCAGGGGATCTCCGAAGCGCCGCAATCCATTTCCTTTACGGCCATGTCCGAGCGGCAGCAAGCCTTGGGAAAAGTTATCCTTGAAGACCCCGCAGTTGAAAGTATTGCTTCCGTTATCGGCGTAGACAGCATCAACCCTGCGCTCAATACGGGGCGTCTGATGATCACGCTGAAGCCGCTGGCTGCACGCGGTATCAAGGTCACGGAAGTTATCCATCGACTGCAACCCAGACTTGATCAGGTACAAGGCATCACGTTGTACCTCCAGCCGGTGCAAGACCTCACGATTGAAAATCGCGTCAGCCGCAGCCAGTACCAGTTTACTCTTGAATCAGCCGATCGTGAGGAGTTGAGCCGCTGGACAGCACTGCTCGTAGAACAACTTTCCAGGCAAGCACCCTTCGTCGACGTCACCAGTGACATTCAGGATCAAGGGTTACAAGCCTTCGTCGCGATAGATCGCAGCACCGCAAGCCGCATGGGTATCAGTATTGCCGCTATTGATAACGCGCTTTACAATGCCTTCGGGCAACGGCTGGTCTCCACTATTTTTACCCAGTCTAACCAGTACCGCGTCGTGCTCGAAGTAAAACCCGAGTTCCGGCAGGGTCTGGAGGATCTGAAAACTATACGGGTTGCCTCCTCGAATGGGGTACAGGTGCCGCTATCGACGATCGCAGCTGTATCCGAACACTCTGCTCCTCTCGTTACCAATCATTTGGGACAGTTCCCCGCCGCAACCATTTCCTTTAACCTGGCTCCCGGTGCTTTTCTCGGTGAAGCAATCGACGCCATCGAACTAACTAAACAACAAATTGGCCTGCCTCCCGGCGTGCTGGCCAATTATCAGGGCACCACGCTGGCGTTTAGCGCTTCACTCACGAACACGCTGTGGCTGATTCTCGCCGCCATCGTAACCGTGTATATCGTCTTAGGTGTGCTCTACGAGAGCTATATACACCCTGTCACGATTCTTTCGACGCTGCCTTCGGCAGGTGTTGGCGCGCTGCTTGCGCTGATTTTGTCAGGCAGCGATTTGGGAATTATCGCGATCATCGGCATTATTCTGCTGATAGGTATCGTCAAGAAAAACGCCATCATGATGATAGATTTCGCCCTCGATGCGGAACGCAAGCAGGGCAAGCCGGCACGGGAGGCCATTTACCAAGCCTGTCTTCTGCGCTTTCGTCCGATTATGATGACAACGATGGCCGCGTTGCTAAGCGCCCTTCCTCTTATGCTGGGTACCGGCGTGGGATCGGAACTGCGCCATCCCTTAGGGATAACGATGGTCGGCGGGTTGATCCTGAGCCAGTTGCTGACGCTGTTCACCACCCCGGTGATTTATCTGGCTTTCGACAAGCTGGCCCGGCGCCTGTCGGAACCTCATAATGCTGTCCGTACCGGCATTGATCCCGGCAAGGACTCGCCGTGACGCTATCGGCTTATTTCATCCACCGTCCGGTCGCGACCACGTTGCTCACGCTGGCAATCACTCTGGCCGGCCTGATCGCCTTTTTCCAGTTGCCGGTCGCGCCACTGCCTCAAGTCGATTTTCCGACCATCTCCGTACAAGCCTCGCTGCCAGGAGCCAGCCCCGAAACCATGGGCACTTCGGTAGCGACCCCGCTTGAGCGCGCCCTTGGACATATCGCAGGCATCACGGAAATAACTTCTTCGAGTTCTGTCGGCACTACCAGTATAACCTTGCAATTTGATCTCAACCGCGACATCGATGGCGCCGCGCGGGATGTACAGGCGGCAATCAACGCCGCGAACAATCTTCTTCCAAGCAATATGCCCAGCCGCCCCAGGTATCGCAAGGTCAATCCGGCCGACTCGCCGATCCTGCTC